>CAYMWG010000146.1:0-7278 GCA_964393765.1 uncultured Phycisphaeraceae bacterium | reverse complement strand
CTGTTGGAGCGATTGCTGCGACGCACCCTTGAGCGAAGGCGTGCGTCTGACGAAAAAAGACCGCCGCCGCCTCAACGCAAGAAGCTCACAAAGCCTGAATCATCGCCGGAGTGATCCGTCATGCCCGCCCTGTCTGCTGCAACGGGGGGCTCGTTCGGCCTCGCTCCTGCCCCCCCGGCTGCGCTTCAACCTCTATTCATGTCCTGACGGGTCATACATCCCTCCCCCCACGTGGACCGCGATGTTGCTGCGGCGCAAAGAGACACACCAGATCGCACGAATCGTGGCTCAGGTGGTTGGGGGTGAGGAAGAAGGTCCGGGGGGGATCACCATCCCTCGCGGCCCCCCCCAGCGTGGAGCAGCGACCACGGCCGCGTCAACTGGTCGTCGCGCGGATTCGCTTTACACCTCTGCTTCGTCGATCCCCGCTTGCTTCAAGAGGTGCCGCAGTAGCCCGAACTTCAGCGGCGTGTTCGCATGGATGGGGATCGATAGACGCACCACCGAGCCCTGCTTGCCATAGATGTGATGGCTTCCTGAAACACGGAGCAGCGCCCATCCGTGGCGCTCCACGGCTTTGGCCAACTCCTTCCCGCTGACATGCTTCATACCGCGATCTCAAAAACCCGTTGCGCGGGGTCTGTCACAGGCGGCTGCACATCAAGCGAGAGGCAACCCTCGACCGCCTCGTAGAGGTTCTGGAGCAGTTCCTCGAACGTCTCGCCCTGCGTAGCGCAGCCGGGAATCGCAGGAACTTCGGCCCAGTACCCCCCCTCTTTCGCCTCGTGAACGACTACCTTGATCTTCATGAGCCAAGCATAGCGCGTGCATTCGATTCGTAACATCCGGGGAGCCACTCCCCCCACGCGCATCGTGCAGACGAGAGCCCGGCTGCGCTTCACCCTCTATTCAACTCTCTCCTCCCCACCTGACGGGTCATAAACCCTCTCCCACGGGAACCGGGATGCCGCTACAGCGCAGAGAGACACACAAGATCGCACCCCCCCTCCCCGATGGTGGATCAGGTGGTTGGGGGGTGAGGAAGAAGGTTCGAGTCACCATCCCTCGCGGTTCAACGTAGTTCATGTCCCAACACCGCGTCCGCATCGACTCGCGCGTTTCTTCTTGAGCGTGGGGGGGGGTTCCCAGAGTTCAATCCGAGTACCCTCGCCGACCGATCCACGGCTCCCGTTGACCGACCGCGCGGGCGTCGAGCGACAACGGCATCAACGGTGAGTCCTCGGCGGGGCAACGGGATGTAGCCAGCGAGCGGAACGGTGCCGCGAAGCCCGCCGACGCGGAACCCGTGGAAAGCGTGACGATTCTCGCACCCGCCACGGCAGGTGCGGAGGAGTCGCCATGCGCCGGGTGGTCGCAGCCCAGCCGTCAACGCATATTCCAAGGCAGCCCCACATTACCCAACTTCGCGCTGCGCAACGCTTGCGCAATATGCCTGAAATGCCCCTTGACAAACGGGGGGTGGGCAATACCTTGACCTACTTGGTTCACCGCTGGCCCTCGTTGGGTCTTGGTACGCCGATCCTTGGGCGAAAGCCCGAAAGAGAGAGAATCATGAACCGTTTGATTATCGCCGCGTCCATGCTCGTTGCCGCTTCGTCCGCCGTTGCTTCCAACATCAACGTCGGCCCCTCCACCTCCACGCCGCTCGGCACCGTTTGGTACGAGACCGGCAGCAGCGGCGGCGGCTTCAGCGGAATCACCGGCTTCACCGGCATCGATGCCGATGGCTCCGCGATGATCCAGGGCGACCGCACCCGCTTCGGCAACGGAAACATCTTCAACAGCAACGCAACCTCCAGCCTGGGCCTCGCGTCCAATCTCGCTCGCTTCAGTTTCGACTTCCTCGTCACGCAGCAGGGCGCCACCGTTCTCTCGGCTCAGGCTCCAGCGCTCCGCGTGGTGCTTCGCGATCCCACCAACAGCCGCCGCATTGAGATCGTCTGGGAAGATGGCGAGCAGAACCTTGCCGATCAGGTCTTCGTGAACGGCGCGGGCACGCTCAACACCATCTACAGCGGCAACTTCTTCGGTGCCTCCGCCGCGCGCGTCTACCCCTTCACCGCCGGATCCGGCCGCGGCCTGTTCGACGGCGCTAACACGCTGATTGGCGGGTCCGATTCCGCCCAGTCCTTCGCCGCGCTCCTCGCCAACCTCCCGGCCGACACCTTCATCACCGGCATCTCCCTGGGTGTCGGCTCCAGCGTCGGTACGTTCATCGGCTATTCCGATCATGTTGACTTCGCCGTAACCGGCGGCATCGACACGACCATGAACTTCATCCCCGCTCCCGGCGCAATCGCCCTGCTGGGCATCGCTGGTTTGTCCGCCACCCGTCGCCGTCGCAACTGATCGCCCGACGCGGTCCTCACCGCAGTCGGCACAGTCGGCACACTTCACATGACCACAACCACGCGGCCCGGGCCCTCGCCCGGGCCGTGTGCGTTTGCGTGCCCTCGCCCGACATAAGCCGCGATGTGGAGGCCGATTCTTGATGATCGTGCCGGACCCTGTGTCCTCCGCATCGGCGTAGCGGCGTTCACGCCGAAGGCGTGTTCGCCAGTAGCCGGGGGCAAGCGAGTCTTGTGGGGGCGACGCGCCCCCCGGAAGGCGGTCGCACGTCCAACGCAGTCCGAAGGAATGCTCGTAGCGCACGAGCATGCCTACGGGATGCGGGACTCTCTTACTCGCTGGCTACTCAAGCCCACGCCTTCGGCGTGCCGGTGAACGACGACATGCCGCTGCATCTGGACAGAAGAGGTTCTAGGAAGCGACTGCCGTACGCGTGTTCAAGGCGGATGCACAGGCATCTTCCTGCGAAGCACGCCATCCGCCGCGATCGTGGTATGATCTCCGCCCATATGGTCGCGAACGCCACGATCACCAAGAGTTCCACCAAGCGCCCCGGCACCGCTCCACCGCACGCCGCGCGGCTGGCCCGCCTGGCAAGGGCCATCGGCGAAAAGTCGCTCGACGCCTTGCTGGTCACAAACCCGAAGGATGTCGGATACCTCACTGGCTTTCACGGCGGCGACTCCTATCTGCTGTGCTTTGCGTCCGTCGCGGCGTCCGGCTCTGCCCCCCAGCCAACGCTCATCAGCGACTTCCGGTACAAGGAAGAACTCGAGCCTGTCGAGGCCGCGGGCCTGGCGCGGGTCTACATCCGCTCGCGCTCCATGATGGACGCGGTCGCCGAGGTATTCGAGCCGCACACCGGTGCGCGCATCGGCGTGCAGGCCGAGACCATGACGCTCCATGAGCGGGCGTCGATCCAGCGCAAGGCCAAGCGCAGGGTGCTGGAAACGCACGGCCTCATCGGCGCCCTCCGCGTCATCAAGGACGAATCCGAGATCGCGCTCATCCGTAAGGCCGTCAAGATTCAGGAAGCCTCGCTCCTTGCCGTCCTGCCCACCATCAAGGCCGGGCAGTCGGAACTGGAAGTCGCCGCCCGACTCGAGTTTGAGATGAAGACCCGCGGCTCATCGGAGCCGGGGTTTCAATCCATCGTCGCCGCCGCGGCGGCCAGCAGCCTTCCGCACTATCGCCCAACCAGCGCCAAGATCAAGGCGAAGCAGCCGCTGCTGATCGACTGGGGCGCGGTGTACGAGGGCTACCACTCGGACATGACGCGGACCTTCACGCTCGGCAAGTGGCCGGGGAAGATGCACGAAGTCTACTCGATCGTGTACGATGCCCACATGCTTGCCGCCGCGTCCCTCGCCCCAGGGAAGACCACCACGGAGATCGACCTGATCGCGCGTCGGCACATCGCGCGGCACGGCTACTCGGAGTTCTTTGGGCACGGGCTTGGGCATGGCATCGGCCTCGCCGGGCACGAGGAGCCGCGCCTGACCAACATGCTCACGCCGCGAAGGCTGGAGGCGGGCATGGTGGTGACGATCGAGCCGGGGGTGTACCTGCCGGGGGTCGGGGGCGTCCGCCTCGAGGACGATTACCTTGTCACGGATGGCGGCTGCGAGTGCCTGTGCCGGATGAAGAAGGATGTGGCGTGGGCGGTGCTGTGACCCCCAGTGGAGCCTGTCGAGTTGCAGACTTGGAAAGACTACGAACTCGCCGCGGCCGAACGTCTTGTCGACGCTCAGGTTCTCGCCGGCGCACGGAGCGACACTTCCGGCGCGGTGTATCTCGCGGGATACGTCGCGGAGATGGTCCTCAAGGCTGCGTTCTTTCGTGTCAAGGGCACGCCGGTGAGCGCAAACGCCGGAAGTCAACTCGCACTCCTGCACCGGGCGGCGAGCGCGGCAGGATGGGGCAGCGCAAAGTCGCGGCCGGACTATCACAATCTGGACATGCTCAGCCGGGCACTGCTCTTTGAGCGGTCTCGCGCGGGCCGACCGTTGGGCCACGCCCATGAGGTTGGGCTGCGGCGGCGGGTTCGGGACCTCAGTGCGATCTGGAAGGTGGACCTCCGGTACTCGCATCGGGCGTTGCAGAAGTCGGATGTCGGCACGGCGTTCCGATGCGCCACATGGTTTCTTGCCAACTATCCTGCTCTGCACGCCTGAGGAGTAATCGATGGCGGTGATCCGAAGACAATCCAAGCCCCAGCGGGAATGGCCGATGCTCGTGGAAGCCCTCGCCGCGGAACTTCGCAGCCCCAAGAAAGGCCACCCCATCCTCGTGATCGAAGAGCCTGTCCGCGGCGTTCCGCGCTTCCAGACCACCGTGGTGTGGGCGCGTTGGGCCGATGTGCCGACCGAGGATCGGGCCGGTGTGATTCTTGATGCCTACGAGCAAGCGCTCGGGGCGGAGAAGATGCTCCAGGTCTCACTCGCACTCGGCCTCACGCCGACGGAAGCCAAGCGATTGGGGATCAAATGACCGTCCGTCCGGTTTCGATGCCCTTTGGGCTCTGTCGAATCTCCGCTCCTGCTCCCTTGATCCCTGGCTCCCTTGATCCCTGGCTCCCTTGTTCTCTGGATCCCTTCCCATGATTGACATCCGCAAACTCAAGGAACTCGTCCGCCTGATGGTCGAGAACGACCTCTCCGAACTGGACCTCAAGGACCAGCAGGAGACCGTCACCGTCAAGCGCGGCAGTTCAGCGCCGGTTATTCATCACGCGCCGATGTACGCCCAACCGCCCGCGGGAGCCGGCGCGCACGCGGCGGAGGCAGCGACCGGCGAATCGGGCGAAACAAGCAGCGCGGGCGCTGCGGGCAGCAATGGCACGCCGGGCAAGGGTTCTGGTAGTGACGACACCGCCGGCCTCATTCCCATCAACTCGCCGATGGTCGGCACCATCTACCTCACGCCCAACCCCGAGTCGCCCGCGTTCGCCACCGTCGGCGCGAGCGTCGGGCCCGACACCACCATCTGCATCATCGAGGCGATGAAGGTCTTCAGCGAGATCAAGGCCGAGGTCAGCGGCACCATCGAGCGCGTGCTGGTGCAGAACGCCAAGCCCGTGCAGTATGGCCAGCCGCTGTTTTTGGTAAGGCCAGCGTGAGGGGGCAAGGGATGAGGGATCGAGGGATAAAATGATCACGATTGCGCGGCGGGCAGCACAGTTTCTCTCTTGATCCCTCGGTCCATGTTCCCACGCCACTTCCCCTCGATCCCTTCTCCCTGGATCCCTTCCCCTCATGTTCACCCGCATCCTCATCGCAAACCGTGGCGAGATCGCACTCCGCGTCATCCGCGCCTGCCGCGAGATGGCTATCGAGTCCGTCGTCGTCTACTCCGAGGCCGACAAGGGCGCACCGTACCTGTCGCTCGCCGATGAGGCCATCTGCATCGGGCCGGGACCGTCGAAGGAGAGTTACCTCAACATCCCGCGGATCATCGCCGCGGCGGAGGTCGCCAACGTCGACGCTATCCACCCCGGCTACGGCTTTTTGTCGGAGCGGGCCGAGTTCGCGCAGGTCTGCCGCGACTGCAAGATCGAGTTCATCGGCCCCTCCCCCGAGGCGATGGCACGCCTTGGCGACAAGGTGGCCTGCAAGAACGCCGCGAGGGAAGCGGGCGTGCCGGTCTTCCCCGGCTCGCCGGGCGCGATCGAGGATGAGGAGGAGGCCGCGAAGATCGCCGAGTCGATCGGCTACCCCGTGATCATCAAGGCCTCGGCCGGCGGCGGCGGGCGCGGCATGCGCGTCTGCCACAACGAGGGTGCGCTGCGGACCAACCTGCGCAACGCCTCGACGGAAGCGAAGGCCGCGTTCGGCAACGGCGCGGTGTTCATCGAGAAGTTCCTGGAGCACGCGCGCCACATCGAGGTGCAGGTGCTGGGCGACAAGCACGGCAACGCGGTACACCTATGGGAACGCGACTGCTCGATGCAGCGCCGCCACCAGAAGGTCATCGAGGAGGCGCCAGCGCCGGGGGTCGATCGCCGCAAGATCGCGAACCTGTGCGAGTCCGCCGCGAAACTCATCCGCGAGGCCAACTACGCCGGCGCGGCGACGGTCGAGTTCCTGATGGACAAGGACCAGCACTTCTACATGCTGGAGGTGAACACGCGAGTGCAGGTCGAGCACCCGGTGACCGAGCAGATCACCGGCGTCGATATCGTGAAAGAGCAGATCAAGGTCGCCTT
The DNA here is from genome assembly GCA_964393765.1 of uncultured Phycisphaeraceae bacterium. Classification (GTDB taxonomy): domain Bacteria; phylum Planctomycetota; class Phycisphaerae; order Phycisphaerales; family UBA1924; genus JAHBXL01. The sequence continues at coordinate 704 of CAYMWG010000146.1, read as the reverse complement.
CGGCGAGAAACTGAGCATCCGCCAGGAGGATGTGGTGGTCCGCGGCCACGCGATCGAGTGCCGCATCAACGCCGAGGACCCGGACAAGAACTTCATGCCCTCGCCGGGCCTGATCACTCGCTTCGAGCCGCCCGGCGGGCCGGGCGTTCGCCTCGACACGCACGCGGTGACGGGGTACACGGTGCCGACGAACTACGACAGCATGATCGGGAAGTTGATCGTGAGCGCGCCGACGCGGCGCGAGGCGATCGTGCGGACGGAGCGGGCGCTTCGCGAGTTCAAGATCGAGCCGATCAAGACGACGATCGCGCTGCACCGCCGCCTCATGCAGAACGCGGCGTTCCAGGAAGGCGGGATTGATATCCACTTCCTGGAGAGGTTGTTGAAGTAACAGGCCCGGGGGACGAAGGGCGTCCGGACCGGGGGTCTTAATCCAAAGCCAAAGTACTCGAGATAGGGGTATCGTATCTCTTCAGCCGTCTGCAACCGAACAATGACCGAGTAGCGCGGACGGGGTGAGGTGGGTACAACTGTGGCATGGGCAAGGACGCTGCGGGACAGGGTGAGATTCGAGCGCTCGTAGACGCGGCGTTGCGCGGCGCGTTGACCGAGCGACTCGCGGCGCGGGTGTACGAGCTGGGACGGGACGCGACGATCCCGACGCGGCGCGTCTGGCCAAGCGGCTCTCACGCCACCGCGACGAG
>CAYMWG010000145.1:0-7382 GCA_964393765.1 uncultured Phycisphaeraceae bacterium | reverse complement strand
CCCCCGACGACACCCTGTACCCCTTTGAGGCCGAGAAGCGCCAGCGAGCGTTCATCCTGCGCGTCGTCCGGGTCATCTTCTTCTCGTTCATCCTCGGTGTTGCGCTCCTCACGATCCTGCGCCAGCCGGGCGCGCCCAACACCGGCCAGTCGACGGTCGATCTGGCGATCCAGTGGTGGATCCCCGTGGGCGTGGCGATCTGCCTGTTCCTGATCGCCTACCTGATCGACCACTACACACCCAACAAGAAAATCTCCACGATCTCGGGCGTGTTCATGGGCGTCCTGGTGGGGATGCTCGCGACGGTGGCGCTCGGGTTTGCGATGGACCTGCTCGTGCAGGTCTGGGTCGAGAACGAGCGGATGATCGAGTATCTCAGGCCGCTGTTCAGCACGCTCAAGATCATGCTGGGCCTGTGCCTGTGCTATCTCGGCGTGACCACCGTCCTGCAGACTCAGGACGAGTTTCGGCTGGTGATCCCCTATGTGGAGTTCGCCAAGCAGGTCCGCGGCGTGCGCCCCATCGTGCTCGACACCTCGGCCCTGATCGACGGGCGCATCGCCGACGTCGCGGCCACCGGCCTGCTCCAGGCACCCATCGTGGTGCCGAAGTTTGTGCTGGCCGAGTTGCAACTCCTGGGCGATTCCTCCGACAAACTCAAGCGCGCCAAGGGCCGCCGCGGCCTCGATGTGGTGGCCCGCCTGCAGCGCGAGGGCACGCTGGACGTGAAGATCGACGACACGCCGGTCTCGGCGCTGAGCGTCGATCAGATGCTCGTCGAACTCGCGCAGAAACTCGGCTCAGCGCGCCTGATGACCACCGACCTGGCGCTCACGCGCGTTGCGCAGATCCACGGCGTGGTGGTGCTGAACCTGCACGAGATCGCCAACACCCTCAAGCCCACGCTCATCTCCGGCCAGCAACTGCTGCTGCGGCTGGTCAAGCCGGGCGAGCAGGCGGGCCAGGCGGTCGGGTACCTCGAGGACGGGACGATGGTGGTGGCGGACAACGCCGCGCACCGCATCGGCACCGATGCGCTGCTGCTGGTCACCGGGTCGATGCAGACAACCGCGGGGCGGCTGGTGTTTGCGCGCCTGCTGGATGCGTCAGAGGTTGAGATCGGCAGTGAGTTGGACGCCGCGCCCGACGCGGACAGGCCGGGTGAGGATGACGATCCGCCGGCCGGCGATGCGGAGCCGGCGCATGATGCCGGAGTTGGGTCGGCTGCTGATGCGTCGGTGCCGCGCCGGATGGGTCCGCCCGCCGCGACCCCCAAGGGAGCCCCGCCGCCGTACCGCAGACCGGGCTCGGCGAGGAATCCGAGGAGGTGACGGGAAGAAGGCATGAGGCATCAGGCATTGGGCACTACCCCGGCACTTCCCATTTCCGCCACTGCGCCTCGTAGGCCTCCAACCCGTCCTTCCAACCCTTCTCCCAGTTCTGGAAGTACTCGAACTTTTCGAGGGCATCGGGCGATGGTTTGAGGTCATCAGCCCTGCGACCCCACGAGCGCATCCGGGCCGCGTATTCCAGCGGCATGAGTTGCGAGAGCCAGCAACTCTGGATCGCGTCTGCGCCGTCCTCGAACGCGCCCGTGGCGTCGCCATCGGGCGACCACGATTCGGCAAAGCCGATCGCGCTCTGGTCGTGGTCGGCGGACAGGGCATCGAACCCGATCGCGCTGAAGAACTCGTCGGCACATCGGACGCCGCGGAAGTCCTCGCGCATGGCGATGAGGTGGCCCAGCCACGGCCCGCCGTCGAGGGATTGCGCGCCCAGACCCGCGGCGTTGATGTGCGTGCGCAGCGCCGCGATGTGCGCAGCGCCGTGGGCCTCGATGGCGTCGATGAGGGTCTTGGCGGCGGCGGCGGCCTCGGGCGGGGCATTCTTGATGGGGTTGTCGCCGCCGGGTGTCAGGCGTTCGAGCGCCTGGCGTGCTGCGCCGAACCAGACGCTGGTGCGATACTCGTACTCGTCGGGCCGCTTGGGCGTGAGCATGGCACGCACGGACGCGAGCAACTGCTCGGGCTTGTCGGTGCGCATCGCCTTGGCCCAGTCGAGGCACTCCGATGCGCGGACGGGGTTGGGGAAGTCGTTGAAGGCCTGGAGGATGCGCAGCCGCACATTGGTGTGCTCGGCCTCGTCGTACGCGGAGCGGGCATCAAAGGCGGTGTGCAGCGGGGTGATGAGGTCCTTGGCGCCGTGCATGAACACCAGCGGGGTGCGCCCCTTCTTCACGCAGTCGGGCGGGGCCGCGCAGCCGTGGACAACGACGCCGTCGGTGAGTGCGGGGAACGCCGCGGCGAAGCACTGGGCGAACTCGCCGCCCCCGCCCATGCCGTAGAGGTAGATGCGGTTGACGGGGAACGTGCGGGAGATTTCGAGCACAAGATCGCGGAACTGCACGATGGATTCGTCGGTGGGGACGAAACTGCGGAGGTCGGGGTTGCGTTCAGACACGGTGGTGCCGTCGATGCCGACGACGATGTCGCCGGGACGGAAAGCGCGATCGCCGGCGGTGGCGGGGGCCGGGTGGTTCATGGAGGCCCATCGGAAGTCGGCGCGGTCGGGGTGGCAGAGGAGGATGAGGTCGTAGCCCTCGCCCTTGGTGTAGTCCTTGGGGAGCGTCCATGTGTAGCGGAGGCCGTCGCCGGTTTTCCAGGCGTAGACCTTGCCCGGCTGGGCATCGGCCTTGGGGGCGGAGCGCTCGGGGTCGTTCTCGCGCCACTCCGACCAGCCGGCGGGCGTGTTGCCGTTGTTGAAGTTGGGCGCGCTGGTGGTGGGGTTGCTGTTCGCGGGCGCGGGCTTGGGATTTGCGGGCGCATCGGCATTCGGGCGCGGCTTGGGCTTGCCGAATGTGGGCTGCGCCCCCCCCGCGGCGGCGGCGAGCGGGATGCAGGCCGCGAACGCGAGGGCGATTGCAAACGAGCGTGGGGGCAGGAGCATCGGCGTCTCCGGGCAGGTCTGGGAGCGTAGGGCTTACTTTACCGCCGTCCGTAGCGCGATCAGCGCGTAGGCCGTGATGAGCACCGGGTCGCTCTCGTTCCAGCGCTTGTCGACGCTGGTGAACGAGCCGTCGGCGCTCTGGAGCGTGGCCAGTCGCGCGACCAGGTCCTTCCGCCAGTCGCGGGGCTCGCCTTCTTTGCCCTGCGCATCGAGCGGAGTGATCGCGTCTTCGCCCAACGCGTCCAGGGCGCGGGAGAAGGTGACGAGGTAGTAGTAGAGGCCGCTTTTGCCCAGACCGGGGTTCTCTTCGAGCGTGTAGTTGCGCCGGACCCAGCCGTGCGCGGCGAGGACGCGCGGGTCGGCTTTGCTCAGGTCGGCGTAGAGGTAACTCTTGAAGCCCGCGTACGTCATCGAGCCGTAGCAGCGCAGGCGGCTGACGTTGGTGCCGTCGTCGAGCGTTTCCTCGATCGTGCCCGCCATGCTCTGGCCCGCGCGCCCTTCGACCGATTCGGCGTTTACGACCGTCGCGTAGATGAACCCGCCCTGCCCGCTGCCATCGGCGTAGGGCATGTCGTTCACACCGTCCTTCATCTGGAGGCGCTGGAGGAATACAAGCGCCCGTTTCACCGCCTCATCGTCCGAGGGGACGCCGGCATCCTCGAGAGCCTGCATGAACATGTTCATGTTCGAGCCGTCGGGGCGGCCGTGCCGGCCATAGCCGACCCCGCCGTAGAAGGGATGATTGCGCTCGACGGGCTTGGGAGCCTCGCCTCCGCCGATGCTGTTGTCAGAAAACTCGGACCACTGAAGTTTTTTGAGGAACGTGACGGCGTTGTCCGCGGCCTCGCGCGCCCGCGGCATGTCGATCTTGGAGAGCGCGGAGACCGCGAGGGACGTGTTGTACGAGGGCAGCACGCGGTCGTAGATGCCGCCATCGGGCTGCTGCCAGTTGAGCAGGTACTTCGCGCCCATCATCACCTCGGAGCGGATCTCGCCCGAGGGCTTTGGCGCATGGCTCTCGCCGAGGAGGATGCCCGTGAGCGCCAGCGCGGTCACGCCGGGCAGGTGCGGCTGCATGCTCCGGCCCTGCTCATCGGTCTCGGGGCCGGGCACGCCCCAGCCGCCGCTGGCCTTGTCCTGCTGCGCGATCAGCCACGCCTCGGCCCGCTGGGCCATGTCGCGTGCCTGCACGCGATAGTCCGTCTCAGACTCTTTCACCGGAGGCGGAGCGACAGGCGCGGGGGGCGCTGGAGGCGCATGAACAGTCACGAGGCACGAAGCCGCGACGAGCACGAGATTGGAAATCATGGGTGTTGTTCCGTGTGGGTTTCGTGTTCTACCCGCGACCCGTCGCGCCGGGTTCAACCGCGCGCGGCAAGGAGATTCACAACCACCGCCGCCGCGGCCACACCGGCGGTCTCGATCCGCATCGCGTGCGGCCCGAACCGGGCGACCGTTGCCCCCGCGGTTTCCGCCGCGGCGAGTTCCTCGGGCGTCCATCCGCCCTCGGGCCCGATGAGCAGGCGGATTGTTGCCGCTCCGGTGGTCGGGGCCGAGCAAGGCCCGCCTCCCGCATCGGCAAGTACGACTTGCGTTCCGGACGCGGGAAGGATTGATTCGACAAACGGTCGCTCGCGCTCGACGCGCAGGAACCACGCGCGTCCGCACTGCTTGGCGGATTCGATGGCGAGGCGGCCCAGGCGATCGAGTTTGGTGGTTCGCGGCTCGACAACCGCGCGTTCCGATCGCAGGGGTGTCCACGACCACGCGCCGACCTCGCTCAGTCCTTGGAGGAGTTCATCAACGCGCGAGCCCTTGGGCGTCGACGCCCAGACCTCGACCTTGCTGACCGGCTCCGGCTCGCGTCGCGAGGAGACGATGCGGACAAGCAGTCCCGCGGGTGGCCGCCGACGCCGCCCCTCCAGACGCTCCCCCGGCGCGGGCGGCGCGGCCTCCGCGAGCGTGCCGGACGCGACCCCGCCAAAGCCGTCGAGCAGTTCGACCGCCTCGCCGGTGTGCAGGCGCTTGACGCGCAGGCCGTGCGCGGCCTCATCGCCGGTGATGTTGACCAACTCGCCGGTGCCGGGCAGGGGGAGACTGGCGTCCCAGTGGATGCGGTGCATGGCATGGTTGTATGACCGCCGGGCGCGAGGGGGCGGAGGGGACGCGGATGGACGAGGCGTGCCGGAACGGCCCGGTTCGTGTACCCTGCCCGGCGGCGAACTTCTCCGCACACCGCTTCATTCTGGCAGGCGAACCATGGCTTCCGGCCGCAGCACTCGAAACAACGTTCTCGCGGGTGTGTTCGTGCTGCTGACGATCGCGCTGGCGGTGTTCATGGTGATCCTGTTCTCGAACCTGTGGGGGAAACTCGGCAAGAAGTCCACCTACGTCGTCTCCTTCACGCTGATCGACGGCGCGGAGGGCCTGGACAAAGGCTCGGTGGTGAAGGTCGGCGGCAAACTGGTGGGCAACGTCACGGAGACGCGGTTCGTGTTCGACGAAGCCAGCGGCGAGCCGGTAGGCATCGATGTGGACATCGCGGTCGATTCCAGGGTGAGGCTCTACGAGGACGCGGATGTGCTGCTGCTACGCCCGCTGCTGGGCACGGCGAGCACGATCAACATCTCCCCCCTGCCGGCGTACCGGCCGGATGGTTTGGTGCCTAAGGGCCCGCCGCGGGTGCTCTCAGAGGGCGGGCGGCTGTACGGGCGGCTTGGGCCGCCGGGCTTCCTGTCCCCGGCGGACTATGCGAAGATTCAGGAGATCATCGACCGGATCAACAACATCGTCGGGGAGGTCGAGCCGCGCGTCGGGCCGCTGATGGACAACGCGACCGCGGCGGTGGCGAACGTCAAGGCGATCACCGAGGATGCGCGCACCCGCTGGGAGGGGTGGGCGCAGGGCGCCGACAACATCGTCAGGAGCGTGGAGGACGCGTCCAAGCGCATCCCGGAGATCGTCGCATCGTTTGAGCAGGGCGTGCAGAAGGGGCGCGACTTTGTCGCATCGGTGCAGAAGACGCTCGACGACAACCGCCCGAAGATCGATGAGGCGATCGAGTATGTGCGGGAGTTGACGCGCAAGGTCCAGGGCGAGGCGTATGACAAGGTGATGGTCGCGCTCGAAACCGGGCGGCAGGGCCTCGACTCGTTCACTGCGGCGGCGGCGGGTGCGGACAGGCTTATCACCGCCAAGTCCCCCGAGTTGAGCGAGATGATCACGCAGGCGATGCTCGCGGCCCAGCAACTCAAGTTGGTGACGGTCGAGGTGCGAGCTGCGCCGTGGCGGCTGCTCTACCAGCCGACGCGAAAGGAACTCGAGAACGAGTTGCTGTACAACTCGGTGCGGGCGTACTCGGAGGCGGTCACGCAGTTGCGGTCGGCATCCGAGGCGTTGCGGGCGACCGCGGAACGGGCCGCAGCGCCCGGCGGGGAGCGGATCGATCAGGCGACGCTCGATGCGCTGACAGCGCAGTTGCAGGAGGCGTTTGCGGGATACAAGAAGACGGAGAAGGCGTTCATGGATCGGTGGGTGGGGGAGGGGAAGTAGGAACTGATGAGTGGGCTTTGGTCCGCAGCGCGGGCGGCGAGCCACCAAAGACCGCTTCGATGGCGGCAGGGCGCGCTTGCGGCGCGATCCCCGTTCGGTATCCTACAGGGCATATTCCGGCATCTCGCGCCGGAAACCGAATCCCAGACCTCCCAATCCGGAACAATGAGGCATGAACACGCCCCTTGCCTGCCTGGCCGTACTCGCTTCCGCCGCGTTGACGGCGATGGTCTCGGGCACGACGCCGCCCGAGATGCCCACCCAGAACGAGCCCGCCGCGCCGGAGTGCCGAACGGACACGCTGGAAACCTGGCGTGAACGTGCCGCGCGGGCGGAGGCCTGGCTGAAGGGCAAGGCAACGAGCGCTGAGGGTGCTGCCGCGGCGGCGATGGCGCGGGCGAGGCGCGAGTTGCTGGGGGTGGACACGACGATCGCGGCGGCAACGCTCGCATTGGCGACGCGACCGGCCGAGGGCGATGGTGACGATGCTCCGGAAGTGAAGTGGGTCGGGTTGTCGGTGGGCTCGGACACGGCCAAGATGGTCGTACTACTCGAGACAAACACGGCCAAGATGGCCGTGCCACGCGAGATCGTGCTTCTCGTCCACGGCCTCGATGAGCCGGGAACGATCTGGGACGAACTCACGCCGCATTTGCTCGATCACGGCGCGACGGTGGTCCGTTTCGACTATGCGAACGACCAAGGGCTTGAGGACTCGGCCAACGATCTCGCGGGCGTGCTGCGACGGCTGAGCGAGTTGGGGGTTGCGCGGGTTTCCATCGTCGCGCACTCGATGGGCGGGCTGGTCGCGCGCCAGGCGCTGACAAGCGATAGCGGATACGCGGGTGACGGCGCGGGCGGGAAGGGCGCGGCCGGTGTGGGGG
>CAYMWG010000144.1:1338-7392 GCA_964393765.1 uncultured Phycisphaeraceae bacterium | reverse complement strand
TGAAGCCGCCGGTGCCGCCGAAGACGCTTCCCTGCATGATGAGGCCGCGGCCCGAAACGGTGATGCCGGAGCCGATCGTGACGACCGCGCCGTTATCGGCGCTCAGCGCAGCGCTGCTGAATGCCATCGAGATCGTCCCCGTCCCGCCGAGGGTCTGCGTGCCGCCGTTGAAGGCCACCTTGGCCTGATCGCCGCTGACGTTGATGGTCAGGTTCAGGGTGAGGCCGCCCGTCACGCGAAGGCTTGCCAGGGTGCCGCTGACCGTCAGGTTGCTGGTGAGGAGGCCGCCGAGCGTCACGCCGCTGGCGAGCGTCAGGGAGCTGTTGGCGGGGAAGAGGATCGCCGAGCCGGCAAACAGGAAGTTCACGGTCCCGCCGATGATCGTGCCGCCCGCCGCGGTCCAAGAACCGTTGCCCTCGTCGAGCACCAGCGTCGAATCGTTGGTGAGCGTGCCGGTGATGTTGATCCGAGATCCGATCCCGCCGATCGCCTGGATCTCCGCGGCGTTGATGGTCGAGGTGCTGAACGCCCCGCCGAGGTTGACAACGCCTGTTGCGCCGTCGGCGGTGATATCGCCCGAGTTTGACCACTGCGGGGCATCGAGGCTCACGGTCCCGCCGGAGGCGAGCACCAACCCCGTGTTGATGAAGCCGGTGCCGGCCTCGCTGGAGAAGTTGATGACCCGCCCCGATTGCGCGCACTCAATCGATCCGTTGTTCACGACCGTCAGGTTTGTTGCCCCGCCCGTGTGCCCGAACTGGAACCCCGACCCCGCCTGCGAAACCACCCGCACCTGCGCTGCCGCGCCGATCGTCAGTGTCCCGTCCGTCGTCAGGTCCACCGTGTCCGGCGTGCCAACCCCCGTCCGCTCCACGATCACGTTCCCCGTCAGCGTGTACGCTCCCGCGCTGGGCTGGATGCTCACATGGCTGCCCGTCGTGTACGTCCCGGTGAAGCGCAGGTTGCTGAACGTCGTCCCACCCTCCAGCGATGGGTTCACGTTCCCCGCGTTCACGCGGATGTCCCCGATGATCGTCATGCCGATAAGGCGCGTCGAGGCCTGCAGGTTCAGTTGGCCCTGCGTGAAGTCCCACGTCCCGCCCTGGAGCTGGCTGGCGCCTGAGGTTGTCGTGATCGCGCTGTCGATCTCGGCGGTTGTGAGCACCGTGAGGTTGGTGCCGGTGAAGGTCATGTTCTCGCGCAGCACCAGGCTGTTGACGGTGCGCGAGCCGGTGGTCGCGTTGAAGATGATCGTGGGGGGGGGGCCCGCGATGTCGATGATCACATCGTCGGCCGCGCCCGGCACGCCGTCGGGGTTCCAGTTCGCGGCGTCGTGCCAGTTGACGCCCGTCCCCCCCGGCCCGCCGTCCCACGTCACGAACGCGAGGTGGAGGCGCGATTCGAGCGACTCCATGAGCGCTCCCACGACGCTCTCCGCCCGAGAGAACCGACCGCCACGCGACCTGCCCGCGCGAGAGAGAAAGCCGGACAACCGGTGACGCTGGCCAAACAAACTGCGTACTGTCACGGTGAATCCTCTCTCGGTAAGTCATCTCGGGAACGACAGCCTACCACACGAGTTTGGGTGTACAAGGACATTCCCTGCTGGGAGAAGCGCATCGCTCACTCTGCGCGCAACCTTCAAAGCAAGGAACGCGTCCGAAAAAGGCCGGGCAGCGGCTCTCGGGAGCCACCCTGAACGGGCATTGTTGGGGTCTTTCGGACCATTGAGCAAACCATCCGTCCAGCGTGCGTTGAGCCGGCCGGGCCGCGGGACTAACCCTCCTGCGAATGGGCCGCGCCCTGCTGCGCCTCGGGCCCCGCCTCGAGCAACTGCTGCTCGTAGCGCTCGCGGTTGAAGCGGTGGTCCATCAGCAGGTGGACCTTCTTGGCGCGCTCGGGCCCTGCGAGTTCCATGATCCGCTTGCGGGCCGCGGCGAGGTTCGTGCGGCGCGAGACGTGCACCAGCACCAGGTGCTGGCACTCCAATACGCCCAGCCACTCGGCCACCGCCTCGGCGTGCATATGCATGCCCACTTTCGCGCGGTCGATGTGCTCGGGCTCGGTGAAGGTACACTCGCAGATGACGATCTGGGCCTTGCGGACATCTTCGCGGATCAGGTGCGGCCCCGGCGCGGTGTCGCCCAGGTACGCCACCAGCGGGATCTGGATCTGCCGGGTGATCTCGACGCCGCGGTCCTTGAGTTCGCGCAGTTTCTCCTGCGGCGTGCCGAGGAGTTCCTCCTTGAGTTTGCTCCGCTTCTCGACGGCGACGTAGCCCATCGCCGGCACGGTGTGCTCGACCTCGACTGCGCGCAGCACGATGTTGGCCTTCAGGGGCATCTCATCGTTGTTCTTGAGCGCGGTGAGTTTGTACGGCGTGCTCTGCCGCTCGAGTTCGACATACCCCGCCATCATCCGCTCGATCGCGGGGGCAATGCGGGCATCGCAGACGATCGACCCCTCGCCCATCCCCTGGAAGGACCGCTGCGAGCAGTAGTACGCCAGGCCGCCGATGTGGTCCATGTGCCCGTGCGAGATGCACACATGGCGAGAGGCGAGCATCGCGCGCGGGCAATAGCCCATGTCGAAGCACACGTCGAGTTCCGGGACGCTCACCACCGTGGCCTCGCCCGCGACGGAGGAGCCCTGCACGCGGTACGGCGGGAGATAAAGAAAGCCGAGCGTGCCCTCGCGGGGCGGTGGCTTGGGGAGCATGGGCGAATCCTTCCAGGTCTGCCCGGGCTTTCGTCCGGGGGAAGATGAGACAGGTGGCATCGACGCGAAGGCGATCTTAGGCGATGCGAGCGAGTGTGTTCCTGCATCGAGAGCCATGAAAGCCCGGGCTTGCGACAGGGGCCTCCACTCGGACTCACGCCGCGAACCACGCGCTCAGGAACGCGAAGATGTCCGGCACCGCGTTGACACCGCTGTTGTCGAAGTCGCCCTGGCCCGCGAACCACGACGACAGAAACGCGAAGAGGTCCGGGACATTCACCGCCAGGTCGTTGTTCCAGTCGGCCGTCCGGGTATGGACGAACCGCAGGCCCTGTGCATCGGTGAGCAGCGACGTGCGGTACGCCCCCGAGGCCGGCGCGGCGATCGTCGAGCTTGTCCACGAGCCTGCCAGCGTCGGCGCGGCGATCAGTCGCGCATCGAACATCCCCACCGGCGTATAGCCCGCGGCCCAGCGCGCATCGAGCGATCCGCCGATGGCCGCGGCCACGCTGCTCACGATCCGAGCCTGGAGCGCGGGTGTTGTGCCACCGATCTGCATCGTGAGGGCGTTGCCCGCTTCGAGGGTGATAGAGCCGGTGACATTGAGCAGCGACCCCGCGCCCAGGGTGAGCGTGCCGCGGGATGTGAGCGTGCCGTCGTGCGGAGTCACGGCGAGCGCTGCGCCGTCAAGAATCAGCGCGCCGTCGATGTTGGCCAGCGCGGCCAGAGCCGGGGCGCCCGCGCCCGCGCCCAGGGTGATCGAGGCGTTCGCCGCGATCGTCCTGATCTCACCGCCCGAAAGCGTGAACGTCTGGCCCGGCCCGATCACCCACGATACCCCGGAGAAGGTGAACGTTGCGGCGTCGTAGTACGGCAGGTCAGAGGCGTGCAGCGACAGGCCGCCGCCCGAGAGCGTGATCGGGCCGGTGATGGAGAACGTGCCCGTCGGGAACACATGCGTGCCGCCGGCGAAGTTCACGCCGCCGGGTCCTTCGAGGCTGGAGGCCGGTGTGTACGTCCAACTGTCGGTGAACACGAGCGTGTCGGGCGGGATGACGATGATGGTGCCGGAGTTGGTTCCGGGCACACCGATGATGAGTTCGCCGGTGTGAACAGTGATGAGGCCGGCGTTGTTGAAGGTGTTGGAACCGGCGACGCCCATGACATCCAGCAATGGATCGGCAAAGACGTCGAGCGTTGCGCCAGCGCGGTTCGTGAACGTGCCATTGCTCATCAGGAGGCACCCGCCCGTCCAGCTCCCGCCGACGGCGAAGTGGTCCATGACCGTGTTGAGCGACTTGTTCGCGGGACCCTCGATCGCCAGCAGGCCCAGCACCGAGACGGTGACCGTGCCGGGCCCTGCGAGCGTGCCGCCCTGCCAGACGAAGAGACCATTGAAGATCACGTCGCCAGGTCCGGAGATCGAGCCGGTGGGAGAGAGGATGATGCCGCCATCGAAGGTTGAATCCTCATCGACTATGAACTCACCATCGATCACGGTGGAACTGCCTGGTCCGGTTGAATAGGCGACGCCGCCGCCGAAATCGAAGCCGGATCCGCTTTCGAGAACGATCGTGCCGTCATTGATGAACTGGTTTGCGCCGGAGAGCGCGGTGATCGCGGCGTTGCTCGCAACGGTAAGCGTGGTATTCGCCTCGTTGACGAACGTGCCGCTGGCCATCGCGAGCGAACCCGCGGTCCAGAGCCCGTCCGCGGCGGTGGTGAAGGTGCGTGAGAGGGTCTTGGGCGAGGAGCCGGAGATGAACAGGTCCGCCGCGGCGGCGAGCGCGGTGATGCCGGAGCCGGTCATCGATCCGCCAGTCCAGTTCAGCACGCCGACGAGCGAGAAGTTGCCCGCGCCGCCGAGGTTGCCGCCGGGCTGGAGGTTGACGGTGCCGTTGTAGGTGGAACTGACCGAGACAGTCGCCGTGCCCGCGATCGTGAAAATGCCGAAGCCCGCCAGCTCGCGCACGAAGTTGAATGAGCCCGCGCCCAGTTCGAGCGTGCCGTTGTTGGTCACCGGGGCTGTCGCGCCGTTGCCTACGGGCGCAAGCAACTGCACCGTTCCGTCATTGAAGAACGGTTGTGTGTTGTTGACGCCAATGCTCACGCCGCGCGTGGAGGTTGCGTTGACCCGGATGATCCCCCCCGCGGCGAGCGTGAGCGAGGAGGATGCCGCGGTGGGGCGCAGAGTTGCGCCGCCGGCCGCGCCGACGGCTGTGTTGACGACGATCTCGTCGAAGATCGTTCCGTTGCCGGGGAAGAAGACCACGACGCCGCTGGCGGTGATCGTCAGAAGCGTGAAACGCGTGGTGCCGAGAAGATGAAGGCCCAGGTTGGAGGCGGCGGAGTTGACCACAAGGTTGCCGGTGACCTGCACGTTGGTGAGGGTGGCGGTCGTGGAGGCGACAAAGGTGAGCCCGACGCCGTCGTTCAGGTTGATCGTGCCGCCGGTGATTGTGCCGCCGGAGATCTCGAGCGGGCCGGTGGTGGCGTTGATTGTCAGCGTGTCGCCGGTGTTCCCAAGTGAGCCAGTCAGTCGCACCGTTCCACCAATGCTGTTGAAGCCGCCACCGGGTCCGAAGTCGATCGCACCATTGAGCCTGAGGGTTCCTGCGTTGCTTGCGCTGAGGGCCCCGGAGTTGGTGAAGGTGCTGGAGAAGTGAGGGCTGATCTCGATGGTCCGTCCGCTGACATCGGCGGCGATGGTCCCTTGGTTGATGAGGGTTGCGCCGGTGCCGACGCCTTGGAGCGAGCCGTTGCCGCCGCGGATGGTGATCCCCGGCCCGATGGTGAGTGTGATGCCGGGGGAGGCGATGACGGAGTTGCTGAATGTGGCGTTGGTGGAGTCAAAGACGACCTGGCCGGTGCCGGCGAGAGCCTGGGCGGCGGTGGTCTGGAAGTACAGGGAGGCGAAGCCGGAGTTGCCATCGCCGAGGGTGAGGATGGAGTTGAGTGTGAGGCCGTTGCGGATGATGATGGTGAGGCCGCCGCTCAGCAGGACCGGGAAGTTGAAGGTGACGCCGTCGAGTATGCTGTTGACCGTCACGGCCAGAGCGCCGGACCCGGCGGCGGAGACGATGCCCGAGACCAGCGTCCCGCCGGCAAGGTTCCAGGTGCCGGTGGTGGTGGAGAGGGCGAGGTCTCCGGTGAGCGTGCCGGTGATGTTGACGGTGCCGCCGGTGCGCGTGAAGGTTCCGACCCCGGCCTGGGTGAACGAGCCGTTGAGGTTCAGTGTCCCGGCGTTGACGCTGATCGCGCCCGCCGCGCTGGACCAGTTGCCATTGAGCCTGAGGGTTCCTGCGTTGCTTGCGCTGAGGGCCCCGGAGTTGGTGA
>CAYMWG010000144.1:0-1238 GCA_964393765.1 uncultured Phycisphaeraceae bacterium | reverse complement strand
GTCAAAGACGACCTGGCCGGTGCCGGCGAGAGCCTGGGCGGCGGTGGTCTGGAAGAGGATGCTGCCGTTCTCCGCTCCGATGCCCAGCGAGAGCACCCCGTTCACAACCGCCCCCTGCGTCAGCGTCAGCGACTGGTTGCTCCGGACTCGCAGGTTTTCATCAGTCGTCAGCGACCTCGCCGCCGCGCCGCCCGTCGAGATTCGCACCTCCGCCAGCGCGGTATTCGCGATCGTCACATCATCGACGATCGTCGGAACCGCGTCGTTGCTCCAGTTCAGGGCATCGTGCCAACTGTCCGTCCCCGCGCCGCCATCCCAGGCGACCGCCGCAAGGTGCAGGCGCGACTCGAGCGACTCCAGCCCGCCAAGCCCCGGCTGCGCGGCGGCCCGGCCCGAACGCCCCAGCAGGCGGCGCAGTGTGCCCGCGGTCCCTCGGACCGTGAACCGTGGACGACTTGCGTGTTGCCTGTTGTAGAAACGCATACAGACTCCCTCGGATGAGTGCGAACCCCCAGCCTACCACAGCGCGGCAGGCACACAAGGGTCTTTCCCCAAGAATGAGCGCAACACGCGCAGAGCGCGCCACTGAAAAGGGGCAAGAGAAACAGGAAAAAAGGGTGGCACCAAGCCGGTTTGGCGATTCGGGCCATCGGAAGCAGGTGGCCTACCTGTGTTCCGGATGCGGCCCTGCCCGGCAGGGAGTGCCGGACCAGCAAAGACCGGCCTTCTCGGCGTGTCGGTCGCGGAGCGACCGGCCTACCCAAAGCGACGCAGCCCGCTCACACCGGCAGGTTCACCGGCATGACCACATACATGAAGTCGCCGCTCTCTGAGCGGATCAGACCGGGCTTGTTGGGGGCCTTGAGTTCGACGATCACCTGCGCATCCTGAACGACCTTGAGCACATCGACCAGGAACGTCGGGTTGAAACTGATCTCGATGTCCGTGCCCTCGTAGCCCGCGAGGTCCACCGCGATCTCCGATTCGCCCATCTCCGGCGCGCGGCTGGAGAGTTTCAGGCGCTTGTCGCCGCCCGTGAAGGTCATCCGCACGCCGCGGGACTCCTCGTTGGTCAGCACGCTGGCGCGCCGCACCGCGCTGGTGAGTTCCTCGCGCCCGGCGGTGATCTTCTTGTCGTTCTCGCGCGGGATCACGTCCTCGTACGGCGGGAAGGTTCCCTCGACGAGTGTGCTGCTGAGGATCGCGCGCGGCTGCCCCCCACCGCCGCTCCCCACTCC
>CAYMWG010000143.1:0-7486 GCA_964393765.1 uncultured Phycisphaeraceae bacterium | reverse complement strand
GTCCTGAACTGACGCCGGCGGCGGCGGACCAAACCCGACCCTGCGCTCGGGGCTCCCTTGGAGTGAAACAGCGACTATCAGCGGGGTGAAGCAGAATGCAAATAGGCAGAGTGCGCGCATGCTTCAACAACTCCGGTCAATCGAGATTCACCGCTCCGATCAGTTCCTTCACGCTCGCGCAGCCCTGTGCGCGGACCCATTGTTGCAGGCCGCGGATGATGGCGAGGGGCGCGCGGGGGTCGGCGAAGAGGGCTGCGCCGACTTGTACGGCCGATGCGCCGGCGAGGATGAACTCCGCGGCATCCTCCCAGGTGGTGACGCCGCCCGCGCCGATGATGGGCGTGCCCGTGTCTTTGCAGACCTTGCGGTACACCTCATGCACCTGTCGCAGTGCCACCGGGTGGAGGGCAGGGCCCGACAGGCCGCCGGTGATGTTCGCCAATCGCGGCCGGCGCGTGCGGACATCGATGGCCATTGCGGGGATGGTGTTCGAGATGGTGAGGGCGTGCGCGCCGGCGTCGATGGCCGCGCGGGCGATGAGCGGGAGTTCCGGGGCGACGGGCGAGAGTTTCACGATCAGTTTGCAGCGCGTGACCACCGCGCGGACGGCGGAAACGACCTCGCGAGTGAGCGCGGCGGTCATGCCGAACTCGGTGCCGGTTCGGACGTTGGGGCAGGAGATGTTCAACTCGATGGCCGCAACGCCCCGCCCGCCCCCACCGCCCGAGTGATGCCATTCATCGAGCATCGCCGCGACTTGAACATAGTCCTCGACGGAAAAGCCCGCGACGGAACAGATGACGGCGCAGGGAAGGGCGGCCGCGCGGGGGAGGTAGTGCGACTCGAACGCCTCGATGCCCGGGTTCGCCAGGCCGATGGCGTTGAGCATCCCTGCGCGGACAGGAAGGATGCGCCAGGTCGGGTTGCCCTCGCGCGGGAGCGGCGTGATGGATTTGCTCACCAGGCCGCCGATGCGAGAGAGGTCCAGCACCTCCGACATCTCGTCGAGCGTCCCGCACGTCCCCGCGGCCAGCAGCACAGGGTTGCGGAGTGGGATTCCCGCAAGGTCGGTGGCGAGCGAGCCGTCCGAGGTAGTCATTGGACCGAGGATATCCGATTGACCTCATCGCGGGGGCGCAGAGATCGCAAGAGAAACGTGGCCTCTGCGCACTCCACGCCTCGTGCGGTGAGTCTGCTTGATCCATCACACCGCTACCGGCTTGCGGCTCTCGTTGAGTAGGCGGCGCAGCACGGTCTGCAGGATGCCGCCGTTGCGGTAGTACAGGATCTCCACCGCCGAGTCCAGGCGGCAGCGGGCCTTGAAAGTTACCACCGCGCCGATCTTCCCGCCCTGCGTGATCGTCGCCCGAACCGTCACCTCGCAGCGCGGCTCCATTTGTGCTGGGAGGTCGATGTCGAACCTGTCGGTGCCGCACAGCCCGAGCGATTTCGCCGTTTCCCCGGGCATGAACGTCAGTGGCAGCACGCCCATGCCGACCAGGTTCGACCGGTGGATGCGCTCGAAACTCTCCGCGATCACGGCCTTTACGCCCAGGAGCATCGTGCCCTTGGCGGCCCAGTCACGCGATGACCCCATGCCGTAGTCCTTGCCCGCGAGCACGATCAGGGGCGTGCCCTCCTTCCGGTAGTTCGCGGCCGCATCGAAGATCGCAACCACCTTGCCGCCCCCTGCCTTCGAGAAGTCCCTCGTCCACCAACCTTCCTTGATCTTGGGGGGGGGGCCGTTCTCCTCGGCGAGTTTGTTCTTGACGCGGACGTTGGCGAACGTGCCGCGGGTCATGACGCGGTCGTTGCCGCGGCGCGAGCCGTAACTGTTGAACTGCGAGCGCGGCACGCCGAGCGAGAGGAGGTACTGCCCGGCCGGGGAGGCCTCCGCGATGTCGCCCGCGGGCGAGATGTGGTCGGTGGTCACCGAGTCGCCCACGTGGACGAGGCACCTTGCGCTGCGGATGGACGGAAGGACGCCCTCGGGTGCCAGTTCCTGCATCCCCTCGAAGTACGGAGGGTTCTGGATGTACGTCGATGAGTCGTTCCATGGGAACAACTCGCTCTTGCTGATGGGCACGGCGTTCCACGTCGGGTTGCCGGTGAAAACGTTGCCATATTGAGTGCGGAACTGCTCGGAGGTGACGCAGAAGTCGCGGAGCGCTGTTACCTCCTGGTGCGTGGGCCAGATGTCCTTGAGGTACACGGGCTGGCCGTCGCGCCCCTTGCCCAGCGGCTCGTTGGCAAGGTCGATATCCACCGTTCCGGCGATGGCGTACGCCACGACCAGCGGCGGGCTGGCGAGGTAGTTCGCCTTCACCGCCGGATGCACGCGCCCCTCGAAGTTGCGGTTGCCCGATAGAACGCTGGAGACGACCAGGTCTCCCCTCTTGATCGCCGCCTCGATTGCTTCGGGCAGCGGCCCCGAGTTGCCGATGCAGGTTGTGCAGCCATAGCCCACGGTGAAGAAACCAAGGGCCTCAAGGTCCTCGCTCAGGTTCGCCTTGTCGTAATACTCCGTGACCACCTTCGAGCCGGGGGCGAGCGAGGTCTTGACCCACGGGCACCGGGTGAGGCCGAGGGCGCGGGCCTTGCGGGCCACCAAACCCGCCGCGATCATCACATCCGGGTTGCTGGTGTTGGTGCAGGAGGTGATGGCGGCGATAACGACATCGCCGTTGTAGAGGCGGAAGCGGCGGCCGTCGATCTCGACGCTCACACCGGGCGGGTCCATCACCTGCGCTCCGCCGGAGCCCGAGCCGCCGCCCGCGCTGTCCGCGGCGGTCAACCTGGCCGAGGCATGAATGGCAACAGGGGTTGCGTTCATTTGCGCCTGCCTCGGTGGAACAGCGGCAGGGGTTGCTCCAGCCGACATCTCGTTGACCGCCGGCATGGTCTCGCCCGGCGCCTTCACGCGCCCGCTCTCGCCGCCCTCATCGGCCCAGCGGTCGACGTTGATGGTTTCGCGGTTGTTGCTCTTGCCGAAGGAATCCACCAGTTCCCGCCGCCACATGCTCTTCATCTGGCTGAGGATCACGCGATCCTGCGGGCGCTTGGGCCCGGCGAGCGCGGGCTGGATGGTGCCCAGGTCCAGTTCCATGATGTCCGTGAACTCCGGCTCGGGCGTAGTGTCATCGTGCCACAGGAAGTTCGCGCGGCAGTACGCCTCGGTCAGCGCGGCCTCCGCATCGCGACCTGTGAAGCGCAGATAGCCGACGGTCTTGGCATCGACGGGAAAGAAGCCCATCGTCGCGCCGTACTCGGGGGCCATGTTGGCGATCGTCGCGCGGTCCGGCACGCTCAGGGCCGCGATACCCGGGCCGAAGAACTCGACAAACTTGTCCACCACACCCTTGGTCCGGAGCATCTCGGTCACGCACAACACGAGATCTGTGGCGGTCGCTCCCTCGGGCAGTCGGCCGCTGAGTCTGAAGCCGATCACCTGAGGCGTGAGCATGTAGTAGGGCTGGCCGAGCATCACCGCCTCGGCCTCGATGCCGCCGACGCCCCAGCCGACCACGCCCAGCCCGTTGATCATGGTGGTGTGGCTATCGGTGCCGACGCACGAGTCGGGATACACCACCGCGTCCGTTGTGGCAAGACCGTGCTTGACCATCACGCCCGGCGACAGGTATTCGAGATTCACCTGGTGGACGATGCCGGTCGCGGGTGGCACCGCGCGGAAGTTCCGCAAACTCTGCTGGCCCCACTTGAGGAACTCGTAGCGCTCGCGGTTGCGGGCGAACTCCATCTCGGAGTTGATCGTCAGCGCGACCCGCGAGCCGAAGGCGTCTACCTGCACGCTGTGGTCGATCACGAGGTCGCAGGGGACGAGAGGGTTGATGGCCGCGGGATCACCGCCGAGTTTCTTCATGGCATCGCGCATCGCCGCGAGGTCGACGACGCACGGCACGCCGGTGAAGTCCTGGAGCACGACCCGCGCGGGCATGAAGGGGAGTTCGACCTTCGCAGGGGCCTTCGCGTCCCAGTTGGTCATGCCGACCACATCGTCCGCAGTGACCACAAAGCCGTCCACGTTCCGGAGCATCGACTCCAGCAGCACCCGGAGCGAGAACGGAAGCCGTGAAATGGGCCGACCGACCCTCTGCTTCTCGAGCGCGGCGAGGCTGAAGTACATGTAACTCTTGCCGGCCACGGTGAGCGTGGAGCGGGCGTTGAAGGGGTCGGTCTGTCGGGTGGCGGCCATCGCGGGTCTCCGGTGTACTTGACTGTCCAAACGGTACCATGCCCGGTCCATGAAGCGAATCAATCACAATCACCACTTCAATAACAATTAGTTATGGATTCTCATCATAGTGTGTGGGCGACGGTCTGCGGGGCGGCCGATCAACGAACGTCCGCGTCTCCGCGTGGAAGCGGCGCACTCCGATGAGCCAGATCGCCGCTCCGACACCTACGACGAACATCGCTACGAGCGTCCAGAACAGCCAGTCGATCCCGCCATCGAAGATGTGCAACTTGATCGCGCCCGTCGCGAGCGAGCCCCCGCCCATCATCAGGCCGAGGAATACGCGGGGATCGAGTTTCCTTTTCTTCTCCACCGGAGACTTTAGCAAGGCGAGCCAGGCTTTTGCGCGACACTATCGGCGTGGTCGCGCCCCGGGTCATCCGGGTTTCCCGGGTCCACGCGCCGGACGTCGTACCACAGGCCAAGCCTTGTCCTGTCGCGTAGCGACTTCCGCGGCCTCACCGCCATTCGAAGCACCATCCACAGGATCTCCCAGCCCGTGTGCGTCCGCAGTTTTCGGCCCGAGGTCAGCACAGGTGTGCGCACGATCACGAACCGGCCCACCCGCTTGACCGCGCCGGCCATCCAGAGTTCTTCACCCGCAAAGAGTGCCTCGTCCCAGCCGCCTGCCCGGTCGAACGCGATGCGTGTGCAGAACAGGAACGCGCCACCCGTGAGTTTTCTCATGCGGAACTTGAAGTTGAGCACAGGCAGGAGCACCCGAGCGAAGCGCGGCACCTGCCCATCAAACCGCATCGACGCCCCGCCGCCCGCCGCACCTGAACGCATCGCCTCCAGGGCTTCGGCGACAGCGCCGGCGCTCACCTGCGTGTCCGCATCGACGAAGAACAGCACCTCGCCGCGCGAAGCCCGCGCTGCCGCATTGCGGGCCGCGGCGATCTGCCGCCGGTCGATCTGGACAACAACGGCCCCGCCCGCGCGGGCCGCCGCCGCGGTGCCGTCGGTCGAGGCGTCATCCGCGACGACGATCTCGTACTCGATGTTGCACGCGCGCGCGGCGGCGTGCATCGCGCCGAGCGTCCGCGGCAGGAGCAACTCCTCGTTGTGAGCGGGGATGCAGAACGAGACCATCAAGAGCGATTCACCCTTTCCGGACGGATGCCAGCAGCACACGCTCGAACTCCGCCACGGCCGGACTCGGGGCACGATCGCGCCTCCGCACGATCGCCAGGGCGCGCGACAGTTTGCCATCGCGGCAGGCCAAGCCTTCGCCCGCCACGAGCGCGAATCGAGAAACAAACCCCACGCCGATCCCCGCCGCGACCATCTGCTTGATCGACTCGATGGAGCGCAGTTCCATGACCACGTTGAGTGTCACGCCCGCAGCCGCGGCCGCACGGTCGAGCAGTTCCCGCACCGCCGATCCGGCCTCGAACGCGACGATCGGCTCATCCGCAATGTCGGCCCAGGAGAACGCGCCTTCGCGAGCAACTGTGCTTCTCCGCTTCATGCCTTTGTCCCTCTCTCCCTTCTTGCATTCTCTTTTCTGTCCCTTCGGGGCTTCCCCTTTCAGCCCCGGAGTGCCCTCCGCTTGCGGGCGCAACAGCCGCAACTCGTCCTCGACCAGCGGGACCCGCACCAGGCCGTCGGACTCGGGGCCCTTGAGGGGCAGCGTCACGATCCCCAGATCGAGTTCCCCGCTCAGCACCGCGCTCGCGACCGCGCTGCTCCCCGACTCGCGAACATAGAACCGCAGGCCCGGGTGAGCAGATCGCACGGACGAGACAACCCGCGGCAGGAGGTAACTTGTCGCCGTAGCGCCGCCGCCGATACGGATGGAGCCACGCTCAAGTCCCATCATCTCCCGCACCGCGGCCACGGCGGCATCGGCCCGCCGCACCGCGTCCTGGGCGTGGGAGAGGAAGACCCGACCCGCCTCGGTCGGTTCAACGCCCTTGCTGGTGCGGGCGAGCAGGTCCGCGCCGACCTCGGTCTCGAGTTTGCGGAGCATGGCCGAGAGCGCGGGCTGGGTGATGCCCAGTTGCCGCGCAGCACGCGTCATGTGATTGGCGCGGGCGATGGCGATGAACTGGCGGAGGGCGGTGAGTTCCACCCACGATCCTACGAGTTCCGACGGTCATGCCCCGGCGTGACCGCCATGGGCTCCGACACACCGGCAATCGTGTATCCTCCCCCCATGCCGCGATGGACCAACGCTGCTTTCTGTTCATTCGCCGCCCTGCTGCTGTGCTGCGCGGGCGCTGGGGCGCAGTCCACCGAACTCAAACTCGACGATTCCGGCCAGTGGGAGCAGACCGATGCCCCGGTGCCCGGCACGACCGGCGCGCTCTTCGCCGATGCCCGGCGAGCCTTGGCCGACGACCGGCCCGGCGCGGCCCGCATCGCACTGGAACCCTGGATCAAGGCCAACGAGCGCTCCGGCGACCCCTTCCTGCCGCAGGCGCTCCTCCTGCGGGGCGATGCGCTCACAGCGCTGGGCGATGAGTACAACGCGCTCTACGACTACGAACGCATCATCAAGGAGTTCGCGGCGACCGAGAGTTTCACGCTCGCCGTCGAGCGGGAGTTGAACATCGGCGTGAAGTACGTCAACGGCCTGGACCGCAAGTTCTTCGGCGTCCGCATCCTCGGCGCGGAGGACATCGGCGAGGAACTGCTCATCCGCGTGCAGGAGCGGCTGCCCGGCAGCCGCGTGGCGGAGCGTGCGGGCATCGAACTGGCCGATTATTACTATCGCACTCGCCAACTGAAACTCGCCGCGGAGGCGTATGACCTGTTCGTCCAACTTTACCCGCGCAGTCAGTATGCCACCAAGGCGATGGAGCGCCGCATCTATGCGACGATCGCGCTCTACAAGGGCCCGCGCTATGACGGCTCGCCGCTGCTGGATTCGCAGGTGCTGGTGCGGCGCTTCGCCTCGCTCTACCCCGCGCAGGCAAGGGCCGCAGGGCTGGACGATGCGCTGGTAGCGCGGCTCGACGATTCCGCCGCTGATGAACTCCTGGAATCGGCCCGCTGGTACCTCAAGCGCGACGACGAGGTTTCCGCGAGATTTGTCCTTACGCGCCTTATGCGCGAGCGTCCCCGTTCCGCGGCCGCTCAGAGCGCGTACACGTTTATGCTTGAAAGGAACTGGATTCAGCCCCCGCCCGAAGAATCCGCACCGGCTGCGGAGAAGATCGCGCGCGCGGCATCCGAGGCCGAGGCCCGGAGAGGCACACCGCTGAAACGGCCCGCCCCCGCCCCCCC
>CAYMWG010000142.1:0-7514 GCA_964393765.1 uncultured Phycisphaeraceae bacterium | reverse complement strand
CGACCCGCCTACCCCTTCGTTTCTCGAAGGAAACGGGGGTGGTTCGAGTCCTGTACCGCCCATTACGCAGCCGAGTCCGGATCGACTGCTCCGCCGGCTTCGGCGCGAAACAGGTCCAACTGGTCTCGCGCCCCCACCTTGGTGTCTCCGCGCCGAACCCGCGGCCTCAGCCTCGATGTCGCGCGTACCGGGCCGTGCCGGCCCTGTCCGCCCTGGACCACCGAACCGAACGACCCATCCGCCAGGCGCGTCTGCACCGTCTCGCCGGCGACAACATCAGCGACCGATCGCACCACCCGCCCGTTGGCACTCATTGTCATGGAGTAGCCGCGACGAAGCACCGCCTCCGGTCCTACCAGGTCAAGGCTTCGGGCCGCGTTGTCAACAATCATCTCGCGTCGTTCAAGCGACGCCCGCATCGCCCTCCCCATGCGCACCGCGACCGGCGCGACCTCGAGGGACGCCAGCAGGCGGGCCATCGCACTCAGCAGCCCGGCAGCCGCGGCGACCATTTTGGCCTCACGCCGGGCATACACCGCCTCGGGCCGTTGCCTTTCAAGCCGGGCGGCGAGACGGTCGAGCCGACCCCCGTGCTCGCGCAGGCCGAGCCGTTGGCTGCTGCGGAGGTGCCGGGCCAGCGCATCAAGACCATCCCTTTGGCCTCGAACAACCCGCGCACACCGGAACGCCAGCGTCCTGCCGAGTGATCGCACCTGCTGGTCCAGAGCGCCCGCATCTGGGGCGATCCGCATCGCCGCCTGCGACGGTGTCGCCGCCCGCACATCCGCGACCAGTTCGGCGACCGTCACATCCGTCTCATGCCCGATCGCTGCGACCACGGGCACCTCGCACCGCACGATCGCCTCGGCGAGTGCGCGATCGTTGAAGGGCCACAGGTCCTCCATCGAACCTCCGCCGCGGGTGAGCAAGACGACATCGACGCCCAGAGCCTCGTGCATCGCTGATAGCCGCCGCACCGCCCGAGCGATCTCGCCCGCCGCGTCCGGTCCCTGCACGCGCACATCGACAAGGCATGTGCGCAGGGCCGGGCACCGCCGTCTGAAAGTGTCGAGCACATCCTGGAGCGCAGCGCCGCTCCGGCTCGTCACGACCGCCACCCGGCGCGGGAAGAGCGGGAGCGGCCGCTTGCGTTCCTCCTCCAGCCACCCAAGAGCGCGGAGTTCTTCGACCATCCGCCGCAGCCCGAGTTCAAGCGCGCCCGCTCCAACCGGCTCGATCCGGTCCACCATGAACGTGGTTCGACCCTGGGGCGGATAGAACTCGACATGCCCGGTCACGACGACCTGCATACCGGTCTGTGGCACGAAGCCCGCCTTCCTCGCGGCCGACGCCCACATCGCGCAAGACACGACCGCGCCCGAGTCCTTCAGATCGAAGTACCAGTGGGTCCGCTCACGAAACTGCCCCACCTCGCCCACGACCCTCACCCCCGAGGGCACTCGGTCGCGTACGGCACGATCGATCAGTGCCGCGAGTTGCGACACCGTCAGTCGGTCCGGCGGCGGGGTTGCCTGCTCAGCGCCTGACACCCGCCCGGGGTCAAAGGGGAGTCGTCCCATCGGTGCAGCGTATGCGTTCAGGCCGCCGCCACGGGGAGCGAGCGATCCGACTCGTGAAATCGCTGGGCTTGGTGGTACGCCGCGATCACCGATCCGATGTGGCCGCTAACGGGCCGATTGATCCCGATGTACTCTCGAGAAGAGGCACCCAGAAGGCTCCACCGCTCCCCATCGAGCACGGCCTCACGGATGGCACGTTCCCAGTCGGTCTTTGTGGGCACGGCAACCAGGCGCGCCGTCTTGCCGTCGATCAGCGTCTCGTTGAGCGCATCGGGAGAGGCGATGACCGCCATCCCGGCCGCCATGGCATCGAGCGAGAGCGAATGACTTGCACCCGCTGCATCCGGGAGCAGCAGCGCATCCATTTGCAGGACCGGGTCGCGCCGTGCCTCCATTTCAGGGACCATGGAAAGTCGCTCCAGCAGGCCGAGTTTCCGCGCGGCCCGCCACACGGACGCGGTGCGACCGTCCACGATATCCACGAATACCATCAGGTCCGGGGCATCGCGGACGATGCCCGCCAGCGCCTCCAGCACCGCGATTGCGGATCGCGAGTCCCCCCGCTCCACGAGCAATGCCAGCGCCGGCGCGCCGCTCCTCGCGTGCCGATAGGCCGGCACATGAACGCCCCATCGTGCGACGCACACACGCGCCCGCGGCGACCTCCTGAGCAGTTCTATCCGCAAGCGATCATCGGGCACGCTGAACAACGGCACGGGGGCGGCATCGCCCCTTCCGCTCGGCTCCGGTTCACGCGCCAGAGTTCCGGACGCGGGCAGCAACGACGCCCGGTCGAGTTCGATCACCATCGCTGAGCCGGTCTGACGCGACAGTTCAATCGCGGCAGGCCATGTCCGTCCCCCCAGCGCGTGTACGACATGCACGGGGCCGCGATCCCCCTGCTTCTCCGCCAATGCCTTCAACGTCTCGACAAGTACCGCGACCCGCGAGCGAAGCGTGAACGGTAATCCTGTATCAACGTACCCGACGGTCGTTGAGTACACGGCGCTCTGCTCTGTCGCGATGGTCGCCACAGGCGCGGCATGCACCACGCGGTGGCCCTCATCGGCAAGCCCGATCTGCAGACGAGCGAGCATGGCCGCTTCCGCGCGTCCGAAGGCCCGATCAACTATGACTACCACCCGCATCTCTCATCCTCCGCCGTCTGAACAAGAACTCATCCATACCCTTCGTATGGGGAAATACTGTGGACAACTCCCCTAGTAGCTGCCCCCTCCGACAGCGTCAAGGAACTCGGAGACCAAAGCCTGTATTTTGACGTAACATATTGTTATCAAGATACTTATTGAACGCTTTCCATCGTGTATTCGGGTCAATTTCAGAACTCCGGCCGCTCGTCCAAAAGACTCTCGCTTGGATTGTGGAAATCACACCGCGTGGCGCTTGATTACGCCGTGCCAACCACGGGCGGTGTCCGAGCCGTATCGTCCGTGATCCGGTAGCTGAGGTCGGGCGGACGACTCTCGTGCAACTCCACCGCGCGCGTCCGCCACACACCCACCCAGTGCTCCGGCTTGACCTCCTGCAAATAGTAATCGCCCGCTGGCCCTTCCTGCGGCGTCAGGTCCACGGGAGCCTCGTGCCAGGGCCACCACGGGCGGATGCCCTGCTTAGCCCCTGGCAGCGACCTGAACGCCTCGGGGTTATCGATGACATCGGAGATAGTCACCAGTCGCTCTCGCAACTCGCCGACCTTGGGAATGCTGTCGAACAGGCCGCGTGTATACGGGTGCATCGGGTTCGCAAATAACTCAAAGACGTTCGCGTACTCGACGACGCGACCGGCGTACATCACACACACCACATCCGCGTTCTCCGCAACCACGCCCAGGTCGTGCGTGATGAGCATGATGCCCATCTGGCGCGTGCGCTGGAGCGTCTTAAGCAGTTCGAGGATCTGCGCCTGGATCGTCACATCCAGCGCCGTCGTGGGCTCATCGGCCAGAAGCACCTTGGGCTGGCACGCCAGCGCCATCGCGATCATCACCCGTTGCCGCATGCCGCCCGAGAACTGGTGCGGGTACGCCCGCATCCGTTTCAGCGGCTCCTCGATGCCCACATCCGCCAGCGCGCCCGCTGCGATCACCTCCGCCTCCGCTGGCGTCACTGCCTGGTGGAGAAGCACGGCCTCCATGATCTGGTCGCCGATCGTGTACACGGGGTTGAGCGAGGTCATCGGCTCCTGAAAGATCATCGCGATCTCGTTGCCGCGGATCCGCCGGATCTCGTGCTCGGCGAACGTGAGCAGGTCGCGGAGCCCGTCATCGGTTGCGAACATCGCTCGGCCACGATCAAAGCGGCCGGGCGGCCGGGGCACCAGGTGCAGCAGGCTCATTGCCGTCACCGACTTGCCGCACCCAGACTCCCCCACCACCGCGAGCGTCTGACGCGGGTACAGCGTCATCCGTACGCCGTCGACCGCCTGGATCCGCGGCCCGGAGCCGTTATCGAAACTGACGGCGAGATTCTCGACACGCAGCAAGGGCTGCGACTCATCGAGTCTCCGGTGGCGCTTGTGCCCATTGACGTGATTGGCGGGTTCGGCTGGCATGTAGGGGTCTAGACCCGCGCTTTCTTGAGTTTGGGGTCGATGGCGTCGCGGAGCGCTTCGCCGATAAGCGTGAAACTGAGGACCGTCAGGAAGATCGCTGCGCCCGGCGCGATCGCCAAGTGCGGAACGAACTGCCCGACCTGATTGGTCGCATCGGAAAGAAGCCGCCCCCAACTTGCCTGGTCCGGCGGTCCAAGGCCGAGGAAACTCAGGATCGACTCGAAGAGAATCGCCACCGCGATCGCGAACGACGCATCCACGAGCACAGGCGTCACACCGTTGGGCAGCATGTGCTTGAACAGCACCGACCGCAGCGGAAGACCGACCGCGCGCGCCGACTGCACAAAGTCCTGGGTCCGCAGGCGCATGAACTCAGCCCGGATGAAGCGCGCAGCGCCCGTCCAGGTAAAGCACCCGATGATCGCCATGATAACGTACGTCGAGCGGAACTGCGGCGGCAGAAGCCCGGCCGCCACGATCAGCAGGAACAGCACCGGCACCGCCATGAATATCTCGACGATGCGAAACAGGAACATGTCCGTCCAGCCGCCGAAGTACCCCATCATCGCGCCGAGTGTCACGCCGATCAGCACCGCGATCGTCGTCGAGACCAGGCCGATCGAGATCGACAGGCGGCACGCGTGGAGCATCTGGCTCAGCACGTCCTGCCCAAGCGAGTCCGTCCCAAACCGGAACCACGGACCCGCGTGCCTGTTCAGGACGCCGCGAACCTCGGCAACCGTCGCGGTGTTCAGGCTACTCAACTCCGCTTCGACAGCGCCACGCAAGGCCGGTCGTTCCGCCGGCGGCACTCGGACATCTCCCACCCGTTCGATGACCCCGGCGATCGCCGCACCGTCCAGAACCAAATCGGGCCGGCCCCGCACGATCGCGCGGATCTCCGGGCTGTGATACGAAGCGCCCGGGCGCAGCAGGTCCAAATCAGTCCGGCGCTGATTCGGGGACCAGGGGATCAGTGTGTACGTCGCGCTGATCTCGCCCGCGGCCTCGCGCTCGCGCGAATCAAACCGCGTCGGCTGCGCGGACCATGTGGACCAGCACACCGTCCCCGACACCACCGCCACTACCGTCACTACAACGAGCCGCAGGCCGCGCCGCGGAATCAACGGCAGCGCGGCAAACGGTACCGCCACCGCCGCGGCGATCAACGCGCAGGCAGTTTCGCGGAACCACGGACTTTTCTCCATCGCCCGCAGCCAGTCGGCGGCATCCCGCTCGCCCGCCGCGCCCGCGGCCAAACTCACAAGGATCACGGTGATGCCCGCCTGAAACGCGCCAAAGAACATCGCGCCCAGACGCGCCGATCGCGGCAGCCGCGCTGGCACCAGAATCCAGCACACCCCCGCCACCGCACCGAGGAGGAGGAGTACATCCGACGCGCTCAGCCTCGCAAACAGCGGGTACGACACCCCCTCCACCACCCCGCCCGCGCCCAGTTGGCGCTCGATGAGCGGGTAGCCGCTGGCGATGAACGGCGCAAACACAGCAAAGAACGCGACAACTCCAACCCATACCAGCCCGGCGACCGCGCTCGGCCGACGGATGACCTGCGACCACGCGTCCTGCCAGAAGCCCCGGGCTGCCTGCACGCCGATCCCGCGCGAAAGTTCCACGCCACTGACGGCGCGGGCCTGGGTTCGGGTCTTCGCTTCGCTTGTGCTCATCCGAAGGGCTCTGTCACTTGCAGTTTCGTGGCGGGGTGGAAGGACTGCGGATGCACCGGGTCTCTGCTTTGCAAACTGTCAGTTGTAGGCGATGCGCGGGTCCGCGATGGCGTAAAGAATGTCGGCCAGCAGCAGCGCGAGAATGTTCACCGCGCCGATCATCATCACGTTCGCCAGGATCACCTCTCGATCGCGCAGATAGATCGACTCGATGATCAGGCTCCCCATCCCAGGAATTTGGAAAATCCGCTCCACGATGACCGACCCGGCGAGCATGGCCGGGAAGATTGTCGCGAACATCGTGATCAGCGGCAGGAGCGAGTTCCGGAACACATGCCGGAACACGATGTCCCTGCCCGAGACGCCCTTTGCCTTGGCCGTCCGTACATAGTCCGCATTGAAGTTGTCGAGCATCGCGGCCCGCGTCTGCTTACTCAGCACCGCGAACCCGCCGTAGACCAGGCACGCCACCGGCAGGCACAGGTGCCAGAGCGAGTCGAGCAGATAGCCGCGGTGCCACGACCCATCGGCAAGCCTGCTGGGCAGGAGCGTGAACTGCATCGCGTCCTGTGAATGAAGCCCGACCACCGGGAACCACCCGAGATAGTCGCGGTTCGCCAGGTACCCCACGGCCAGCACGCCCGCCCAGACGATCGGGATCGACCACATCGCGACGAACAACCCGCCCAGCGCGATGTCCGTCCACGTTCGCGCCCGCGAGGCCGCGAGCATCCCGCCGGGGATCGCGATCAAATAGATAATCGGGAACGCCATCAGGTTCAGCGTGATCGTCACCGGCAGGCGGTCGGCGATCAGCCGGCTCACTGGCTGCGACTTGCTGAAAGAGTTTCCAAAGTCCGGCCACGCCAGCCGGATCACCCCGGGAATGCCGAAACCGCTCATCGGGTAGGGCTTCGCGTCAAACGTCGCCGCGACCTGCTCGCGTGCCACAAGCGCACCCGCGTAGGCCTCCATCGCGGCTTTGCCCGCCTGCTCCGCGGCCGTCCATGCCGGAAGCGACCTGTCCGGCTCGTGGCCCTCTAGCGCACCCGGCTTCAACTTGTCGTCGTAGCCCACCGCCCCAGGAATCATGGCGGCTTTCGCGTACGCCGCGAGCGCCTGCTCGTAGCGTGTCCGCGCCGCGATGAACTGCCCGCGCGTCCGGGCATACTCCGATGCGACACGTCGGTACGCCGCGCCCTGCGCCTGGCGAAGTGCCTGCTCCGCCGTTTGGTCGCCCTCCGGCGTCAGCGTGGAGGCGTCCGGCCAGGCGACCTCTTCCGCCGCAGGCGCTGTCGGCAGTTCGCGTGCGACCCATTCCCAATATCGCGGCGGCCGGAGCGCCTTGGGCGCACGGATGATCTCCCCGTCGGGCGAGCGTAACTCGCTCGCGCCGAACTTCACCGGGCTGATGCGGACCAGCCACCGGAGATACTGCACCAGCGTCGGATCATCAAGGCCGTACCGATCCTCGAGATACGCCTCCTGCAACGCGCGACTGGTCGAATCCATCTGTCCGCCCGAAGCGCGGAGCGCAGCGCCAATCCCCCCCGAACTGATCGTGATCAGCATGAACACCAGGAAAGTGATGCCCACCAGCGTCGGAATCATCAGCAGGAGTCTGCGGACGATGTAGTTGACCATCGGTTTGCAGAGCCTCGGTGTGGCGGGGGGGGG
>CAYMWG010000141.1:0-7520 GCA_964393765.1 uncultured Phycisphaeraceae bacterium | reverse complement strand
GAACACCAGATGCCCCGTGAGCGCGGCCTGGATGGCGATCTCCGCCACCTCCTTGTCGCGGATCTCGCCGACGAGGATGATGTTGGGCGCCTGGCGGAGCATCGTTCGCAGGATCGACGAGAAGGTCAGCCCGATCTTGTCGTGTACCTGGCACTGGTTGATCCCCTCGAAGTTGTACTCGATGGGGTCCTCGGCCGTGATGATCTTCCGGTCGGGCCGGTTGAGGATGTCAAGGGCCGAGTACAGCGTCGTGGTCTTGCCCGAACCAGTGGGGCCGGTGACGAGAAAGATGCCGTTGGGCCGGCGGATGATGCGATTGAAGATCGCGAGGTTGTCTTCCTCAAAGCCGATGTTCACCAGTCCGATCCTGACCGAATCGGGCCTCAGAATTCGGAGCACCACCGACTCGCCGTGGTAGGCCGGGCACGCCGAGACTCGGAAGTCGATGAAGATGTCGTCCACAGGAATCTTGATGCGCCCGTCCTGGGGCAGGCGCTTCTCGGCGATGTTCATGCCCGCCATCAGTTTCAGGCGGCTGAGCACCGAGTTCTGCATGCGCTTCGGAAGATTGTCGCGCTCCATGCACTCGCCGTCGATCCGGTAGCGCAGGCGCACCCGGTCGGCCATCGGCTCCACATGGATGTCCGAGGCCCGCATCTTCACGGCCTCGATGAGCACTCGCGTGACCAACTTGACGATCGGCGCTTCCTCGCCCGCGACGTCGATCGACTTGTCCATCGACCGGTCCACCGAGCGGTCGATCGTCCGGTCGATAGACTCGGTGACAAGCGATTCGTTCGCCGCGACCATTCGCGGCAGACTCTGCCCCGGTCCTGGCTGCCCCATGCGGTCGATGAAGGTCTTGATCTGGCCGCGTGCTGCCAGACGCGGCTCGATCTCGACGTTCAGCCGGAACCGGAGCATGTCCATCAGTTCCAGGTCCATCGGATCGTGGACGATCAGTTGCAGCCGGCCGCCCGCCTTGGACATGGGCAGGATCAGGTGCTTCTTGACCAGGTCTTCGGGGATCAGTTTCGCGTCGATCTGCGGTGCCGCGCCCGTTGCCGCGAGATCGACATACTCCATGCCGAACTGGTTGGCCAGCGCCTTGGCGACCTGCTCTTCGGTCACCAGCCCGGCGTCCACAAGTGCTTCGCCGATGCGCTTGCCGCTGGACTTGGTCTTGATAAGCACATCATCGACCTGGCGCTGGCTGACCACGCCCATGCCGGTGAGTATCTCGCCGATCTTCTTCCGTGATCGTGCCATGAACTCCGGAACTTCCTTGCTACGAGTCCTCGATTCGATCGTGCGGTATCCGGGCCGCGACGTTCGGGGGCCGGCGGGTCGGGATGGTAGCGGAGGGGAGTGCCCTGCGGACAGCAGTCAGCGCCTCTGCGCTATGATCGGTTCGGAATGCCCCAGCCAGTGCCCCCCCACTCTTCGACAAACCAGAAACGCCTGCTCATCACGGCCGGGCCTACGCACGAGCCGATCGACGCCGTGCGGTACATCGGGAACCGCTCCTCGGGTCGATTGGGCATCGCGCTCGCCGATCGCGCTGCGGGCCTTGGATGGACGGTCAAACTGCTGCTCGGTCCCACCAACCTGACCCCCGCCGATTCGCACATTGAGGTCCGCCGGTTCCGCACAACAGCCGAACTCGATGCCCTTCTCAGGCCGGCGTTTTCAGATTGCGATGTGCTGGTCATGGCCGCGGCCGTCGCCGACTTTCGACCGCGAGGAACTCCGGCCGGGTTGCTGGGGAAGTTGCGACGTGGACTGGAACCCGTAACTCTGACGCTTGAACCGACGCGCGACCTGCTCGCGGGCGTGGCGGCCGAGAGGCGGCCGGACCAGACCGTTGTCGGCTTTGCCCTTGAGCCAGCCGAGCGATTGATCGACTCGGCAAAGGACAAGTTACGCCGCAAGGGCCTCGACATGATCGTCGCGAATCCGCTCACCACGATCGAATCAGACACTATCGATGCAACCATTTTTACAACGGACGGATCGCCCGCTCTGACGCCCGGCTCGATGACGAAGACCGCCTTCGCGTCTGTGCTGCTCAGCGCGATCTGTGCATACCGGCGCGTGCAGAGCGAGCAACTGGCGACTGGGGTCATCGCTTGAGCACCCGCGGCGGAGCGAACCGGCCGGCGCAGAGACCCAAGGGACTTCCCAAGGGCGTCCGCATCCTCTATGAGGATTCCGATCTCATCGTGATCGACAAGCCTTCTGGCCTGGTGACGGCGGACCCCCGGCCCGCGTCCGGGCCGCGCGTTCCGGGGCGCGACCTGACGCTCTTTGATGCGCTCAAGACATACGTCCGTGCCACATCCGCGCGTCAGCCGCGACGCAACCGGGACTCAGAAGCGCCGCGCCGTGCGGCACAAACGCTCTGGGTCCTCCATAGACTGGATAAGGAAGCTTCGGGCCTCGTGGTCTTCGCCAAGAGCGAGCGGGCGTTTGCGTGGCTGAAAGACGACTTCAAGGCCAAGCGGGTCAAGCGCAGGTACATCGCCGTGACCGAGGGCGTGCTCGGAAAGGTGGGAGATACGGGCACTCGCCAGTCCTTTATCCGCGAGGACCGTGGCGGAATGCGATCCCCGCAGCGCGCCGGTGAGGACGATCAGGGGCAACTGGCCGTCACGCACTTTGCCGTACTCGCCGCCGGCCAGCACCAGACCCTGGTGGAGGCGCGCCTGGAGACAGGACGCAAGAATCAGATCCGCATCCATATGAGGGAACTCGGACACCCGTTGATCGGCGACCGGCGGTTCGGTGCGACGACCGACCCGATCGGGCGGCTTGCCCTCCACGCCGCGGAACTCGGGTTCTCCCACCCGGCCGATGGGCGGGCCATGAGGTTCGAGTCGCCCGCCCCGGAGTCGTTTTACAAGGGTGTCGGTGCAATGCCTGTTCCGTCGGACGCACGCCGAACCGAGGTGCCGCCGGTGCCAGTGGCCGACAAACCCGCAGTGGAGCGAGAGACTTCGTGGCAGGCGGTGGCCGGGTGGTACGACGAGTTGCTCTCGGATCGCGGCAACGATCACTATGAGCAGGTCATCATCCCCGGAACGCTGCGGCTCCTCGATGTGCAGCCCGGCGCGAGGGTACTCGATGTTGCTTGCGGACAGGGACTGCTCTCGCGCCGACTCAGCGCGGCAAGATGCAGCAGTACGGGGGTGGACGCGGCACCCGGGCTGATCGAGTCGGCGCGCCGACGCGCGGAGAACGATCGCTCCCAGCAGTTCTTCGTCGGGGATGCCCGCGCACTCTGGGACGCGCTGCCATCGGCGTCCGAGGGCACGTTCGACTGTGCCGCCTGCATCATGGCGCTCTCGAACATCGATTCGCTGGATCCGGTGATGGCGGGAGTGAGTCGCGCGCTCCGAGCGGGGGGCGCGTTCGTCTTCGTGGTTACGCACCCGGCCTTCCGCGCGGCCGGGCAGACGGCGTGGGACTGGGACGAGAAAGCCGGCCGGCAGTACCGGAGGGTGGAGGCGTACCTGTCGCCGACCGCCAAAGAAATCGAGATGAAGCCGGGACAGACATCGCGCGGTAAGAAGGGTGTGCGAACCGTGACATTCCACCGGCCGATCCAGGCCTATGTGGCGGCGCTGACGACGGCCGGCCTGCTCGTTGAGCGGTTGGAGGAGTGGCCGAGTCTAAGGGCGAGTTCATCCGGACCCCGCGCGGGCGAGGAGAACCGCGCACGGCGCGAGATCCCGATGTTCCTGGGTGTCCGCGCGATCAAACGTTGACCACAACGCCTCAGTTGCATCCCGCGAACCACGCCGACAGGAACGCGAAGATATCAGGCACCGCGTTCATCCCATTCCCGTCGAAGTCGCCGTTGCCGGCGAACCATGAACTCAGGAAGGCGAAGATGTCCGGGACCTGCACAAACGTGTTGCCGTCCCAGTCGGCGGTGCATCCTACGACAATGATCTCGTTATCCATCTCGACCGGCTTGCTTCGGCCATGCTCGACCCACAGGTTGTAGGCGAGTTGCCCGAACGTATCGGCGAAGGGCGAGTCATAAATCGGAGGGATTTCCTGAAGTATCGCGATGGGGAAGATGCGCTGCTGGGTGTCCGGGTCGATGGGAAACGTGGTTACGTCCTCATCGCGGAGGAACTCCATGTACTCCTTCGACGATGTCTGGTGGTAGACCCGGACGCGGGCACGCGCGGCGTTGGCCGGGATGGTGTAGAGCGTGTCGTCCCAGTATTCGCCATCGGCGTACAGGTTGGCGGGGACCGATCCGGACTGCACCATGCCGAACTGCGCGTTGCTGAAGCCCATCGGGGGGATGCGATTGTCCTTGATAATCTTGTTCACGAGCGCGAGCCGGAACGCGTGCCCCTCGGGCTCGCCGGTGTACGCGGCGGCGGTCGCGTCGAGTCCGTTCTCGGCCTCGTAGACCTTCGTGTCAGCGGTCACGAGGTCGCCGGTGTTCAGGTTGTACGCGCCGCGTTCCGCAACTACGGTGCCGTTGGCCGCGAGGAACTGCACGTTCACCCACATCCGCCGACCCTCGACGTAGCCGGTCGGCAGTTTGTGACCGGTGAAGTTAATCACGCGCACATTGAGTTCGTCATCAATTACGCTGAGTTCCATGTCGCTGGCGTCACGGAGCATGCCCTCATTGCGCGCTGTCGAGGCGGCTGCGGCACCGTCAACGAGGCCCGTCTCGTTCTGGCCGAAAAGTCCGTCGATCGCGAGCAGCACCCAGGAGTTTGCGCCGCTGAACTCGTGCCGAGGAATCATCGGCCGGACCGGCGGCTCAAGCCCGCAGTTCTGAGCATCGGGCTCTCCGGGCATGTGGCAATCCTGGCACGATGAGACCGCGTCGCCGCGGCTGCCGCCAAACCGCCCGCCCAGGTCCACATCTCCCAGCGCGAACATGCTCCCGGACCATTCGCTGAACGTCCGCTGCTCGGGGAACTGGTGATATTTGTTGACCGGGGGCAACTCGTTGAGCGTGTTAGGGACATAGTTCCCGGTCATCTCATCGAGCGTGTACGTCGGCGTGCTCACATCATGGCAGGTGGCGCACAGGCGAGATTCGGAGTGGAAGGGCGACTTCGCCCAATCGTGGAAGCCGGGCCACCCGCCCGGGTAGCCGGTCTCAGGGTCGGGCGGGTTGTGGATGAGCCAATCCGCCTGGAGGTCCAGCGGGCCGCGGCGAGTGTCGTCGCGGTCGAGAACCCAGTTGGCGTTGTGCGGCCAGAGGTGACCGCTCCCGGGGATGTTCCCGAGGATGGCCTCATCTTGGGGCGGGTCGATCCCCGGTGAGTACTCCGGGTCAACCATCCGGTGGCAGACGGAGCACGACACGCCGGAGAACTCGCTCTCCAAAATTGAGGAGCCATCGGTGGGGTTCGGGTGGAGAAGCCTGCCCTCGGTCCAGGCACCGCCGATGTGGCAGCGCAGGCAGTAGTCGCCGATGAAGTCCGCATCCTGCTGAGCGATCGAAAATGCGGCCCAAAAAACCGGATCGCGGGACGCCTGCCCCATCATGCTCGCGTTCCAGAGGTCGTAAGGGGAACTCTCCGCGAACCCGCCGTGACAGAAACTGCACTGGATGGGGCTTATCAACGAGGAGTTGAGTGTTCCGTTGGGTCCGGAGGTGATGCCGGCCGGCGTGCCGCCCGTGAAGAAATCGACACGGGTCGAGGCAATGGGCAACAGCGGCGGGGGACCCAGAGCCAATGCCCCCCCAACGACGATCAGACCCGCCAACGCCGCCCACGCCCAGCGCTTGCCGTGGCGGCGCTTATAGGACTTTGCTGTGCTCAAACCCGCTGCTCCTTCCCACTCAGGTGTTCGGCACGGACCGCCGCGTAGCCGCCAAACACCGCATTCGTAACATACGGACGGTGTATCGACCAGTACGCACACCGACCGAAGTCGGATTCGCTTGGGGGGAAGTATGCCCCACAAAACACGATCCTGCAAAGGGTACGCCCCGGCCAAATCAGAGGTTCGGAGTTTCCCCAACCGTGCCGGAAGGCTCCTCGTCTCCGCGTCCAGGGCCGGACATCGACGCAACCCCAAGAGCCAGAAGGCACAGGCCAATCCCCAGCCACGCTCCGGGCAAACTGTTGTTCCAAGGGTCGTCGCACAGGTGCCGCCAGGCGTAGAGGCCGGACACCATGAGACCCAGCCCGCCGCCGAGATTCAGCAGCCCAGGGCGAGACCGAAACCAGCAGAGCACAATGGCAGCCGCAATGAGGCCGACGCGGGCGGGCGGAAACACCGCCGCGCCGTACGCCAGATTCTTGGGCCAATCGACAAGCAAGGCTCGGACCCCGATGACGGCGAGCAGATCGACCTTGGTCCCGGTCTCCGTCGTCCGCAGGAGCGTCCGCCCACTCGCCGTGGGCATGGGGTCCATAGTCTCGCCGCTGGCTGTCCAGACCCACATGTGCGAGCCGTCGGTCATCAGTCGTGACTCGTAGCCCAGCTTGCGGAGGATCGATGCGGCGACAACCGCTCGACCGTCGCAGTCCTCGCGTCCCCTTTGCATGGTCTCCGCCACGGTCGGCAGGTAGTCGCAGCAGCCCCAGGTATCCCAGTCCCACGCGTACTGGATGCGCTCGGTGACCAAGTGCTGGACCGCGTCGAGAACAACCCCGGCATCGGGCGGAGTCGCAAAGCGCAGAAGGTATTGCTCTACCTCCTCCGCCAAGGGGGCGAGCGAGGGCTCATCCGGCTCGATGAGGCTGCCGGGGTCAGACCAGTGCGCCAGGTGGCTGGCCAGTCGCGCGGGGTTCGGGTAGCAGACCAGCAGCGTCACGGTGGTGACGAACGCCGCTTTGAGCGGCCAACGGAGGAGCCTGGACCGGGGGTTCAAGGGTTCCAGCAGCATTCGGCATCCATGCCCTGACTCGTATGAACAACTCACTCCGCCCGCAGCACATCGATTTCCGGCACCCGCGGGCACAAGGCAAGGTCCGCGCCCTCATCGAACAGGCGCCTCATCGCCGCCACACCGCGTTCCCCAATATCGACCGTTTGCGGGCTGACGTACATCTCGATATATCGCTCGGCCTGACCACGCGTGAGTTCAGGGGCAAAGCGCATGGCATACCGGACGGACTCTTCGCGGTGCTTCAACGCGAAACGAATCGAGCGGTCAAGCAGCGCGACAACGGCGCGCGTGGTGCCAGGGCCGAAGCGATCATCGAGGTCACGCCGCACCGCGTTCCCCCCCAGAGGCAGGGGCAGTCCCGTCCGCTCCCCCCACCATTGCCCGAGGTCGACCAGTTGCTCAAGCCCCAGATCGCTATAGGTGAGTTGGGACTGGTGGATGAGCAGGCCCTGATCGGCGCGGCCCGAGGCGACAGCGCTGGTGATCTGGTCGAAGGGAAGTTCAATGACTGTCACCGGGGCGTTGCCCGCCGGATGGGGAGAACGGGCTTCCGGTGACGTGTTGGCGGCCTCCCACATCCGCCAGAGCAAATAGGCCGTGGTCTTCACTCCCGGCACCGCAACGGTTCGTGCCCCCC
>CAYMWG010000140.1:0-7524 GCA_964393765.1 uncultured Phycisphaeraceae bacterium | reverse complement strand
GGGCAGCAGGTGTCGGCGTGGCGGGCTGCTGCGGGGTAGCCGGACCACTCGGCGTGGGAGCCTCCTGACCCGGCCGGCGCGGCTGGAGGGCCGATCCAATGCCCATCGCAACAATGGTCCCAGTCGAAATCAGCATCACGCTCATCGCGATAAGCGCTCTGTCAAGAAGAACCATGCTTCCACTCCTGTGCTATTGCTGGAGGCACCTGTCCGGACATGCCTGTTCGGCTGCCCCGCGTGCGGCCACTGTGTATACCGACATTGCTCTATTCGGCTTCCGCTCTGTCCGGTTCGGACCCTTCCGGCCCGGGCCCGCTCTCGGCTCGTGTGCGCATCCGCAGTTCCTCGACCGTCGGCAGGTCTTTGAGGCTTCCCAAGCCGAACGTCTCAAGGAACCGCTTGCTGGTGCCGTAGAGAATCGGTCGCCCGAGTTCTTCCGCGCGACCCACCGTGGTAATGAGCCGCCGCTCGATGAGCGCCCGAAGGATGTCCCCGCACGCCACGCCGCGGATCGCCTCGAGGCCCGCGCGGGTCAAGGGTTGCTTGTACGCGACGATTGCCAGCGTTTCCAGCGCGGCCTTGCTCAACGCGCTCCGCTCGCGTCCACCATGAAAACGCTCCAGCACGAGCGCGTGGGCGGCGAGCGTCATCACCCGGTACCCGCCCGCGACCTGCTCGATGCGAAAGGCCCGCCCGGTCTGCTCGTACACGGAGTTCAGGCTTGCGACCGCCCGCCGGATGATTGCGCTCGGGCCTTCCTCTCGCCCCGGGCGAGCACCGCCCGCCGCGGAATTCGTGTCTGGCTCAGCGTCCGCACCTTCCCGGTCCAGTGCCTGCGCCTCCGATGCGGCCTCCGAATCGATCAGCCCGACCGCCGCGGCGATGCGTCCCCAACCCAAGGCTCGGTCCACGCTGAAGAGCAGCGCCTCAACGGCGCCGAGGAGGGATTCGGGCGCTTCGCGGGGCGATGAATCGGTCGCAACATTTACGGCGCTGCGGGCACGCTGCTTGGACGGGACCGTTGCCGCTGACTCGCTCATGCCGGGATGGTACCACGCCCCGACGCCCCCTGTCCCGGCTCGCCGATCCTCGCATCCTGATGTGCCGCGGCACACGCGTAAGCCCGATACCACAACTGGGCGAGCGTCCTCCTTCTGCCCGAAGCGCGGTGTAGCGTTCCGCGAACATGACCAACCCACTTACGCAGGGCCAGCACGTCCACCGCCTTGACGGCACGCTCATGCTGGCCGCACCCGCGACATCGCCGGGCACACAATCGGTCAGGCTCGTTCGAGGCGGGATCGACATCGCCGATGGCAGGATCGCGCGAGTGGAAGTCCAGGAGGGCGCGGAACTCGACCCGCACCGGGTGATCTGCCCGGGCTTCATTGATGCCCACCTCCACATCCCGCAGTTCGACTCCATCGGCTTTGATGGGATGACGCTGCTCGACTGGCTTCACTCGGTGATTTTTCCGGCCGAGCGAAAATGGGAGGACGCGGACTTCGCCCGCGCGATGGCCGATCGCGTTGCCCATCGTCTGCTCTCACACGGCACGACGGGCATCTGTGCCTATGGGAGCGTTCACCACAACGGCACGCGCGCGGCGATCGAGGCCATCGCCGCACACGGGATTCGCGGCCACATCGGCCAGGTGCTCATGGACCAGCAGGCGCCGGAATACCTCCTGCTGCCCGCAGCACAAGCACTCGATGAGGCATCAAGACTGGAAGTCGTGGGACGAATAGAGCCGGCCGTCTCACCGCGCTTCGCGGTGAGTTGCTCGATGGACCTCCTGTGCGGCGCGGCGAAACTCGCACACGATCGCGGGTGGCCGATCCAGACTCACCTTGCCGAGATGCTCCCGGAGTGCGAACTCGTCGAGCAACTGCACGGGCGGTCGTATCTCGACGTGTACAAGCAGGCGGGGATACTGGGGCCAAGATCGGTGCTCGCCCACGGCATCTGGCTGAGCGAACTGGATCGGCGCGAGTTGGAGGCATCGCGGAGCGTGATCGCGCATTGTCCGACAGCGAACCGTTTCCTGTCGTCAGGCGAGTTTGCCGGGCAGAAGTTCCGCCCGCTGGCGCTTGGCAGCGATGTCGCGGGCGGGCCGGAGGTCAGCATGGTGCGCGTCGCGCGCGCGGCCCGAGAGGTCTGGCTTGCCGGCCCGCAATCGCAGGTGGTTGACGCGTTCACGCCGGAATATTGGTGGTGGCAGATCACCGCGGGCAACGCCGATGCCCTCGGCTGGGTGGACGCAGGACGAATCGTGGTCGGTGCTGCCGCCGACCTGGTGGTGCTCGCGCCGGGACGCGGCGGAGGCACCAACGGGCCGCCATCGCTTCGCTCCATGATGTACGCGTGGGACGACCGATGGATCGAGTCGACGATAACTGATGGGCGCACCGCTTGGGCGCGGTAAGGCCTAGGCGCGGAGCACCGATAGGAGGGATGTCGGACTCATAAGAAATCATGACCGGGCGGTCGGGCTGCTTGTTCACGCTTCAGACCACGTCCAGCCCCAGGTCTATGCTCACGGCTTGGTGTGTCAGGCCCCCGATGCTCACGCGGTCAACACCAGTTTCCGCGATCTCTCGCACCGTTTCGAGCCGCACGCCGCCGGAGGCTTCAAGTTGGACGCGTGCCGAAGACCCGTCTCGCATCCGCACAGCCCCGCGGAGCATCGCGATGCTCATATTGTCAAGCAGGATGATGTCGGCCCCCGCACCGCGGGCATCGAGCAGAGCGGCGAGTTGTTCAAGCGAATCGACCTCCACCTCGGCGAAGCGCAGACCTCCTCGGGAGATGGCCGCCTCACGCGCCCGCTTGATCGCCGCACCGACCACGGTCGCCAGCCGTGCAATGGGGATACCGGCGAGGTGGTTGTCCTTGATGAGTATCGCATCGTACAGCCCGAGTCGGTGGCAGAAGCCGCCGCCGCAGCGGACGGCGTACTTCTCCAGCACACGCAGGCCGGGAGTGGTCTTGCGCGTGTCGAGAAGTTTGGTCGGCAGCCCGGCGATCATCGCCACAAACTCCGCCGTGCGGGTGGCGACTCCCGAAAGGCGAGCGACCAGGTTCAAGAGCGTGCGCTCGACGGCGAGGATTTCGACCATCGGGCCTGTGAGCCTTCCCAGGCACATACCCGGGGCAACACGCTCGCCATCCGCGGCGTGCGGCGACCACTTCACTCGAACACCGAACACGTCGATCAGGTCGGCGAGAGTGGCCAGGCCGGCGATCGTCCCACCCTGCCGGGCGTTCAAGTCCGCCGCGCCGGTGACCGAGGATTCGATCCCCGCCGCGCTGGTCAAGTCACCTTCTATCGGAGCCCGGCCAGGCCGGGGCTGGCCCAGGTCCTCGTCGCGTGCCAACTCAAATAAACGCCGAACGAACCCGGTGCTGCCCAGGTCTGTATAGAGGTCGGAAAGCGACAGATTGTTCAGGTCATCCACACCCGTATTGTAGGAGAAACGGCGGGTTATCAGAGCCCGGAGCGCAAACGACGCGTTGCGCCCCACGCGCTCGATAAACCCGACGAAGCGAGTGAACGACATGCTCCTCGCGGGTGCGACGCGGGCCGCGCTACCCGTCGCTTGCGGTTCGGGGTCTGACAAGGTAGTCGCTTGCGCTCCGGGCTCTGATGTTGCAATCACCTCTCAGAGAATCCCCCCATGAAACTCCTGCCCATGCTCGCACTCCTCGCCTGTTCTGCGGCCCTGTCCGCCACAGGCATGTACGCTCTACGGCCGATCCTTTCTGGCCCCCCCACCGCCACCCACCCCGGTGAAGACTCCAGCCTGACAGAGTTGATCCAGCAAACGAAAAAAAGAAAGGAAGCCGTGAAAGCAACCAAGGACGCCCCGGCGGCTCCCGCGTACTCGCGGGCCGCGTACGACATCACCCCGCTCTCGCAGTCGAAAATCGACGAACTCGCGAAGAAACTTACGCCGGCCGAGGCGAAGGTCATCCTCAACCAGGGTACCGAGCCCGCGTTCTGCGGCACGCTTCTCGACAACAAGAAAGAGGGCACCTATGTCTGCCGCCTGTGCGGGCTGCCGCTGTTCTCCTCGGGCGCGAAGTTCGAGTCCGGCACGGGCTGGCCGAGTTTCTTTTCTCCCTTCGACAAGGACCACGTCGCCCACGAGCGCGATGACGCGTATGGCATGAAGCGGGTCGAGAGCCTCTGCTCGCGCTGCGGTGCGCACCTCGGGCACGTCTTCGAGGACGGCCCCAAGCCCAGCGGCCTTCGCTACTGCATGAACTCCGCGTCGCTGGAGTTTGTTGAGAAGGGCGCGGAGTGGCCCGAGGCCTCACGCCCCATCAAGACCGCGACCGCGTACTTTGCGGGCGGGTGCTTCTGGGGAGTTGAGGACCGCTTCCAGCAGACCCCCGGCGTGATCGACGCCGTGAGCGGGTATATGGGCGGGCAAGGAAAGAACCCGGGCTATAAGGCCGTCTGCACCGGCACCACGGGACACGCCGAGACTGTGAAGATTGTGTTTGATCCTGCCCGTATCTCCTATACCGAACTCCTGGCCGCGTTCTTCAAGTTCCACGATCCGACCCAGATGAACCGTCAGGGACCCGACACCGGCACGCAGTACCGCTCAGCGATCTTCGCGAGCGATGCCGACCAACTCGCCGCGGCCCGCAAGTTCGTCACTGACCAGGCGGCGAACCCTCGCTTCAAGGGCAAAAGGATCGCGACCGAGGTCGCCGGCGTGGACACCGCGGGCGAGTTCTACCACGCCGAGGACTATCACCAGGACTATCACGTCAAGAACGGCGGCTCGTGCGCGTTGCCGGAGGAATGACATTCAGAAACCGCCGATCTGCGCGGGGCAGATAACTTCGTTGGCGGAGTTGGACACACGGAGCGACCCGTCGCTCGAGCTCGGGACTCAGACACGGCCCCGCCGTTCCTCTACACTCCCGCCCATGATGCCCCGACTCGTTCTCCCGCTCACACTGTTTCTCACACATCTCCCCGTCGCCGGCGCGCTCGCCCAGGACAACATCGGGCACGAGCGTCACATCCACCATCACAACCCGAAGCACCCCGCCGAGGAGCCCACGCCCGCCCGCTTCGTGACCAGCCGGGCAAGCGAGGTGGTGCTGCCGCTCCCCGAGGAGACGGACGCGTTTGTGTTCGCCGTGTTCGGCGACCGCACGGGGGGACCGGTCGAGGGAGTGAAGGTGCTGGCGGACGCGGTGCGCGATGTCAACATGCTCGAGCCCGACCTGGTGATGACCGTCGGGGACCTAATCAACGGCTACAACACGACCTCGCCGTGGCTGGAGCAGATGCGCGAGTTCAAGGCCATCATGGGCGAACTCCGCTGCCCGTGGTTCCCCGTTGCCGGCAACCACGATGTCTATTGGCGGGGCGAGGGCCGCCCCGCGGCGGAGCACGAGACCAACTACGAGATGCACTTCGGCCCCCTCTGGTACGCCTTTGCGCACAAGAACTGCTGGTTCATCGCGCTCCACAGCGATGAGCCCAACCCCGAGACCGGCGAGCGGAACTTCGAGAAGCCCGAGTGCCAGCGGATGAGCCCCGAGCAGTTCGACTGGCTCAAAGGCGTGCTCGCGCGGGCGAAGGACGCGGATCATGTGTTCCTGTTCCTCCACCATCCGCGATGGCTCGGGGGCAGGTACGGTGACGACTGGGACAAGGTCCATAAGGAGTTGCTCGCGGCGGGGAACGTGACCGCCGTGTTCGCGGGGCACATCCACCGGATGCGCTACGACCCCAAGGACGGCATCGAGTATGTGACGCTCGCGACGGTCGGCGGGCATCAGGACGGCA
Organism: uncultured Phycisphaeraceae bacterium; assembly: GCA_964393765.1. Classification (GTDB taxonomy): domain Bacteria; phylum Planctomycetota; class Phycisphaerae; order Phycisphaerales; family UBA1924; genus JAHBXL01. Next base: position 1,709 of record CAYMWG010000140.1, on the reverse strand, counting down.
CGGTCCCCGGCGCAGGGTGGCTCCATCAATACCACCTCATCACCGTCCGCAAGCAGCAGGTGGCGATGGCCGCGTTACCGGTGGGCGAGGTCATCGACGTGCGCGAGTTGACGGGCAAACTCGCCGATGAGTGCGCCCGCCAGAACGTCGTCTCTCCCGCGTTCGATGCGCCCCTCGGGCTGGAAAGTGATGGCCAGGCATCGCAGACCGTGCGCCTCACCATCCCCAACACAACCAGCCGGTCCATCGAGTTCACCGTCACGCCCGACTCCGGCGACCTGCGCTGGGTCATGGACCCGGACCACCGGCACGCGACGGTCGAGCCGGGCAAGGCCGCGGAGTTCTCGTTTCGATTCCGCCGCGGCCCGGATGGCATCGACCAGTTCTTCCGTCCACCAACCCTGGGCATCAACACGGATGTACACATGCCGGGGCACCGCTATTCGCTGCCCGAGCGGGCGCTGCCCGTGCCGCTGGGCATCGAGGCGCTCCCCGTGCCCGGCATCGCCTCACCCGACCTTGCGATCATGCTCGACGGGAACGATGCCCTCCGGCTCGACCGCCCCTTTGTCGAGATTCCTGACGGGCCGTTCACTGTCGAGTGCTGGATCAACGCCGACAGGTTCGCCCCGCGTGTGGGCCTGATCTCCCGCGCGGAGAGTTCCGAGTTCGGGCTGTTCGCCAACGGCGGACGGCCGCACTTCGCCGTGCATCTGAACGGCAAGTACGTTCAGGCGCAGTCGTCGGTGACGCTCTCGCCGAGCACCTGGCACCATGTGGCCGGGATTTACGACGGGACGGAGTGCCGCGTGTATGTGGACGGCAAACTGACGGGCAGTGCACGTGGCCCGGGGCAGGGGGCCACGCGCACCATGAACAAACTGCCCCTCATGATCGGTGCTGACACAGATGGCGACGGGCAGGCCAACTCGTTCTTCGAAGGGCGCATGGACGCGGTTTGCATCTCGGCGGGTACATGCTACGCCGGCGATTCGTTCGAGCCTTCCCGCCGCGCTGCTGCGGCGCCAGGCACGCTCCTGCTCATGAACATGGACGCTATGTTCGGGCTGTCCCCGTGGACACAGACTCCAGGTGGCCCGGTGGGGACCGCTGTCGGCATCCCCGCGCTGGTTCCGGCGGACTGAGGGCGGAACGCGCCCAACAATCCCCCATGCTGCCCTGGGTCTACGTCATCATCGCCGGTCTGTTCGAGGTCATCTGGGCAACCAGCATGAAGTCCACCGCCGGGTGGACACGCCTGTGGCCCAGCATCATCACCATCGTGGCCATGCTGATCAGTTTCATCCTCCTCGCGAAGGCAATGCAGTCGCTCCCGCTGGGGGTGGCATACACCGTCTGGGTCGGGATCGGCGCGATCGGCGCAGCCGCGGCGGGCTGGTTCATCCTCGGCGAGCGCCTGACGATTATGCAGTGGGTCTGTGTTGGGATCGTCGCCGCCGGCATCATCGGCCTGAAGCTCGCGGCCGGAGAGCCGCCGGCGACCTCACCGAACTGACGGAGAAACGTCAGAGCCTGGAGCGCCCCGGGCTTGTCAGAGCCCGGATCGCAAGCGACGGGTTGCGCGGCCTGGGTGGAACGCCTTCAACAAGTTGTCGTACACAAACTCTTCGTCGGGCCTCATCAATCGCGTGGGGCGCAACCCGTCGCTTTGGGGGGGCGCTCCGGGTTCTAACGCTCCTCCCGCATTC
>CAYMWG010000139.1:0-7534 GCA_964393765.1 uncultured Phycisphaeraceae bacterium | reverse complement strand
CTCAGTCAAACGCCCGCGATAGATGTCGCCAGCCCCAGCGCGTTGTACGCGCCGTGTGCCACAATCGCGGCCACAAGAAACCTCGTCCCCGCATTCAGGTCGGGCGGCATCCCGCTGCTACGCGACGCCTCCCACGCGCGCACCAGGCCCAGCCCGGCGACCAGCGAGCACCCGGTGTGCAGCGCGGTGCAGACCGTCCACCGCCAAACCCAGACCCCCGCCGCGGCCTCCGGGAAGTACACGAAGAGATAGAGCAGATTCTCGATCGTCGCAAACGCCAGCCCGCCCGCGCCGCAGCAGATCAGGATCTGCCAGCGCGTCGCGAACAGGTACGGCCGCTTCTCGACGACGTACGTCGCTCCCATGATCTTCACAACTTCTTCAATCACGGGGCCAAAGAGCACCAGCGCCAGCGCGCTGAGGCGCGATTCGCCCGCACCCCAGAACGCGCCAATCACGCCCAGTGGCCCCGCCGCCATCGCCACCAGGATCGTACACGCCCACGTCATCGATCGTGGCGTCGACTTCCGGCGCTCCTCCAGCCAGCGCGCGTACGTCACGCCGCCGAGCGGAACCGCGCCGGCCAGTTCGCTCGTGGCCAGCGCCGGCTCGTCCCATGGCGAGTACTCGACATCGTGCGGCGGCCCGCCGCACTCCGGGCAACGCGCAGCGCCGATGCCCTCGCGGCTATACCCGCACGCCGGACATCGTGGCAGGGAGCCCGCATCGGGCCGCAGGTGCGGCTCGTCAAAGACCGATGGGTCGCGCGACGGAAGCGCCACTTGCTTGCCCCATGCGATAGGCTGTCCCCGAGGCGAGCACCGACACGCTGATCACACCCCCCTGCTTCCGCAGGTGTGCCCCGCCCAGATCGAATCCCTCCAGCCGCACGTTGCAAACCGCGTCAAAGCCGAGTGCATGAGATTGCTCGAGCATTCTCAGCACCGCCTCGCGCCGGGCTCGCTGCATAAGGGACTCGTACGTCCGCAACTCGCCGCCGATGATCTTCCGAAGTTTCGCGACGAAACTCTTGAAGTAATCGCTCGAGATGCACGCGTGCCCCGTGACCAGAACGGGAACACTCCCGGCGCGCGCTCCGCCCGGGTAGGTGCGCAGGTCGGTGATGCTGAACCGCGCCCCGATCTCCCGCTCACGTTTTTCAAGAGAGGCAAAGTGGTTGCGCTCGGCGATGCGCCCCGCGCCAAGCCCGACGCCCAGAAGGGCCAGGACAAAGGCAATCTGGATCAATGCTTCCATGTGAGTTGCCCTCAGGCGCTCGGGGAGCCTGTCTCGCTCTCAACGACTGCCGCGGTCCCGTAGGCGTACATCTCCGCTGCGCCCGCGGTGACGGAACTGGTCGAGAACCGCACGTTCAACACCGCGTTGGCGCCGAGTTGGCTGGCTTGGGCAAGCATGCGAGAGACCGCCTCCCGTCTCGCCTCGGTGAGAAGTTCCGTGTACCCCTTCAACTCGCCGCCGACAATGTTCTTCAGGCCTGCCGCCAGGTCGCGCCCAAAGTGCTTCGATCGCACCGTGTTGCCCTGCACCAAGCCCTTGAGTTGGATGATCCGCATCCCAGGAATGATCTCGGTGTTGACCACAATCATGCCGCTTTCCTCACGGTCCCTCCCCTGCCCCAACACATATTACCGCGCCCCGGCTTCGCCCGCACCGGTAAGCCGTGGCGACTGAACCCTTAGCAGTCCGCCGCCGCGGGAAGGACAACAAAGATCGAGGTGCCGCGTCCCGGCTTCGATGAGACGACAAGCACTCCTCCTGCATCTTCGACCAGCCGCTTGCAAACAAGCATTCCCAGCCCGTTGCCGCGTCGATCCCCAATACTGGGGATATCAAGTTGCTTGCCGGAGATGGCCAAAGTGTGCGTGTGGGATTCGGTCAGAGCAAACAGCCGTGACATGCGATCTGCGCCCATGCCCCGCCCGGAGTCCGTCACTTCAATAACGATGTTAGTTCTGTCAAGGACGAAGAGCGGCCACTTCTGGCCGGCCCCCCCACTCCAACTGACGATGTCTGCGGTGTCGAGATTGGGAAGGTTCGTCGTGGAACGTAGGGTAAGGGTTCCGCCCCGCGGCAGCATCGCGCTTCGGGCGTTGATGACCAAGTTCAGTAGGACATGCTCGATCGCGACGCCGCGAGCCACGACAGCCGCATCGGCGGCTACATCGTTCTGAAGGTCGATCATGTCCTTGTCAAGCGGGCGCGCGAGGCACGCAAGCGCCCGGTCAATCGCCGAGCGAACTTCGCACCGTTGCCCCGCATTTTGGTTACTCCCCGTCGGGTGGTCGCGGCGAACCAGACCGAGAATCGCCCCCGCAATTTGCCCTGCGCGATCCGCACCGTCGGCCGCTTTTTGAAGCGCCTTGTGTGCCAACGCCACATCTTCTGGTGCTGCAAGAGCCATCTGTGCATAACTCATCACCGGTGTGAGAATGTTGTTGAACTCATGCGCGATCAGTCCCGCGATGGTGCCAAGAGTGGCGAGACGCTCCTGCCGCTCCAAGGTTCGTTCCAAATCGGCGATCCGGTGCTGAAGGACTTCGATCGCCCCAAGCAACTGGTCAGACGTCTGGATGACCGGCTGAAACGGCTCCGTGCGAAACGAGGGTGTTTTGGTCATGACTGGTCTTTCGATTGGTCGCGGCCGCGGCGAAGCGAGCGGCTCTGAACGCACAATCGACAAAGGCAGTCATGAACTGCGCAGCCGGTAGGTCTCCTGTCCTGCACATCTGGTGTCAGAATGGACTGGGCAAAATGGTGAAGGACCCCCCCTACGGCGCGATCTCTGAAACCCACTCCACGCCACCGTTTGCAAGCCCAGACGCGATCCAGGCTTTGACCGACATTGGCCGAATATCGAGGTCCTGCGCGGCCGCGAGATCGACCCAGCGGAACGCTATCCATGCTTCGCGCGACTTGGGCTTGACCAATGACCTCGGCCAGCGAGAGGGAGGTTCCATGAGGAACACAAGGTTGATCTCGTGATGGTCTTGCTTGGCGACAAATGACCCTTCCGACACCAAGGCGAGCCGACCGACGCCCGCTTCGACTCCAAGTTCCTCCTGAATCTCACGGGCCACCGCCGCGGCCGCCGATTCTCCAAACTCCACATGCCCACCTGGAAGGTAGTAGTATTGGTGCTTGACACTCTGACAGAGAAGCACTTGTCCATCGCGCACAAACACCCCGCGCGCGATAAACTCGATTGATCCTCCTGCCTTGCGCGCAGAACGCTTCGTGTCAGATTTTTTCAGGCCACGCTTGCTTGCCGACTTCTTCATAAGTAACCTGTTCGGATCACCGTTTTGCACAATGCGGCCGATGGAATACCAATCAAAATGCAAACATCTAACAGCAAAACTCGCCGGCTGGGTCGTGGCCTGAGCGGGTTGATGAACGTCACCGTCGAGGTTCCAATCTCCCCGGAAACGGCCCGAGTGCAACAGGAGCAGGGGGGGGGCAGCGCCCCCGAAATGCCCGGCGAACGCATCATCTATATCCCGCTGCGCGAAATTATTCCCGGACGGTATCAACCCCGAAAGCGATTCGACGAGGGGCAACTCGCCGAACTCGCGGCGTCCATCAGGACCGCGGGGCTCGTGCAGCCGATCGTCGTCCGCGCGAACCCCGGCGGCGCTCCGCCCTACGAACTCGTCGCGGGTGAGCGCCGGTGGCGTGCCGCCGCAATCGCGGGTCTCGAAAGTATCCCCGCGATCATCGCCACAGTCTCAGAGGAGCAGGCCGCGGAATGGTCGCTCATCGAGAACCTCCAGCGTGCGGACCTGAGCGTGATGGAGCGTGCCGCGGCCATCAAAGCCCTGTGCGACCGCTTCGGCCTCACGCACGCGCAGGTCGCCGAGAAACTCGGCATCGAGCGCCCGACCGTCAGCAACCTGCTCCGCCTGCTCGAACTCCCGCCGGAACTTCGCAAACTCCTCGACGATAACCGCCTCAGCGCCGGGCATGGCAAGTTGCTCGTCGGCCTGCCCGCCGAACTCCAGTTCCGCATGGCGGACCTGGCCGCGAAGTTCGAGTGGCCGGTGCGACGCCTCGAGGAAGAGATCGCGGGCGAGCTCGCGCGCGCAAACAAGACAGGTGTATGGGGCGATGGCAGTGGGGGGGTTGGCACAAACGGAACCGGCTCCGCAGACAGCGCGAGCCTGCACACCCGTGCGATCGTCGCCGACCTCGAGCGGCAACTAGGCGAGCATCTTGGCACGAAGGTCAAGATCCGCACCGACCGCGCGGGCAAGGCCGGAACGATCGAGATCCGGTTCTTCGATCTCGATCACTTCGACGGCATCGTCGCGATGACCGGCTTCGCCATGAAGTAAGGATCCTTCCGCCATGAGCAGCACGCCCGCGCCGTCGGCGCCACTGATGCTCAGCGTCAGTGGCTGCCGCGGCATCTTCGGACAGTCCATCACGCCCGAGGTCGCAGCGCGCTTCGCAATGACACTCGCCGCGCACCTGCGCAGCAGCGGGGGGGTTGAAGGAAGAAGCCCGCTCGTCGTCCTCGCGCGCGACGGACGCGCAGCGGGCGATGTGCTTCTCCGCGCTGCCGCGGCGGGGCTGGCTGCGGGCGGGTGCGATGTTCTCGACCTCGGCGTCGCCATGACACCTACCGTCGGCGTCATGGTTGATGCGCACGCCGCCGCGGCGGGGCTCATCATCACCGCCAGCCACAACCCGCAGGAGTGGAACGGAGTAAAGGTCGTGCTGCGCGAGCACGCCATGGAGCGTGGCATTGTCGATGCGTGCGCACCCGCGAGGGCGACCGCCGAAGCGATCATTACCAGGTTCAAGATGGCGAGCGGCCTGAGCGCGGGCAGTTTGGGGAATCAAAATAATACCCCCTTAGTCTCGCTTCGCTCGATGGTTCCCCCATCGGCGACGGGGGAGCGGGGCGTCGGCGTCAACGACATCGGCACGATTACCGAGTCGCCCCGCGGCGGGCTCGGCCTGCCCAGCGCGTCCACCACCACGCACATCGAGCGCCTGCGCTACGCCCTCAAGGAACTGGGCATCCACGACGACCGGCGCGCCATGGCGCTCAAGTGTGTGGTCGATTCCGTGAACTCCTCCGGAGTCGAGGCCGCGCGAGAACTTCTCGGCGAGCGGCTCGTGCATCACGTCGGCGCTGGTACAAGCGGCCTGTTCCCGCACGCGCCCGAACCGACACGCGAGAACCTCGTCTCGCTCTCAGACTTTGTCACCAGACGCCGCGCCGATGTCGGCTTCGCGCAGGACCCCGATGCCGACCGTCTCGCGATCATCGACGAACGCGGCGAGTACATCGGCGAGGAATACACGCTCGTGCTTGCGGCGGAAGCACTGCTCAGCGCAATCGTCGAACGCAACGGCCCCGGAGCGGCGAAGAACCAGACCCTGGTCATCAACCTCTCAACCAGCCGCATGATCGAGGATGTCGCCGCGAGGTACGGTGCCCGTGTGCTTCGCGCGGCGGTGGGGGAGGCCAACGTTGTCGAGTTGATGAAGCGCGAGCACGCCATCCTCGGCGGCGAGGGCAACGGCGGCGTGATCTGGCCCAAGGTCACCTACATCCGCGACAGCCTGACCGCCATGGCGCTGGTCATCGCGCTCCTCGCCCGCACCGGCAAGACTGTTTCGCAGCTTGTGGCCGACATCCCCGCCTACGCCATCGTGAAGCGCAAGGTGGACCTGCCCGACCTGCGCATGGCCGCGACCGCGCTCGCGGCGGTCAAGCGAACATTCTCCGGTCCCGGCGCTCGCGGCACGATCGATGAGCAGGACGGTGTCCGCATCGACTTCGGCGCGGGGCCCAGCGGCGGCTGGCTGCATGTCCGCGCCAGCAACACCGAGCCGATCATGCGCCTCATTGCAGAAGCACCGACACGCGACCAGGCCGAGGCGATGCTCGATCAGGCCGCCGCGGCGATGCCATAGGCCGCGCACTCCGCCCAGCATGAGCGGAGGAAGCCCGGCATCCGAGCCCTTGCTCCTGTACAATGCTCGCTCGCCGCACACCTTCCTTCGGAGACGGGATGTCCAAGAAGAAGCAACCCCTCCTCAGATATCTCGAGGCGCTCCAGGCCGTTCGGCGAACCCAAAAAGCCACTCCCGAGACGTCTTTCTATGGAGCGCTCCAGAACCTGCTGACCGAGATCGGCGAAGATTTCGACCCCGAGCTGTTCGCATCCCCGCAACTTAAGAACGATGGGTCGGGCGCTCCCGACTTCGGCATCTTCGACAACCACTCCACCACCCCGCGTCTGGTCGTGGAAGTAAAGCCGACCAAAGACGACATCTACGACACCGCCTCGGGCAAGCAGGTCTCGAAGTATTGGAATCGCTACGGCTTCGTGCTGGTCACCAACTTCCGCGAGTTCCTGCTGGTCGCCCGCGTGCAGGAGGGCGTCGGAGCGGAGGCCAGATGGAGCGAGCCACGCGTCGAGCTTCGCTACCGCATCAGTCCGACCTCCGAGGCCTTCTGGCGCTCAACCCCCGCCGCGCTCGCCAAGGAACACGAGCAAGGGTTGACCGATTTTCTTGAAGGCGTCTTTGCGCGGCCGTCACCCATCACCAGACCCAGGGACCTCGCGGCGGACCTGGCCCGGTACGCGCGAGAAGCCAAGCGACGGCTCGCCCGTCACAGCATCGACGACCTGAAGCCCCTTCAGGATGCGTTCGAGTCCGCGCTGGGCCTCTCGTTCGAGGATGCGAAGGGGCTGGACTTCTTCCGCTCTTCGCTCGTCCAGACCTTGTTCTACGGCCTCTTCTCCGGGTGGATGCTCTGGCGGCAGGCGTTGCCCAAGGGCAAGAAGCCGCCGGTGTTCGATTGGAAAGACGCTTCGGACTATCTCGCCCTCCCGCTCATCGGCGATCTGTTCGATGAAGTCGCCAAGCCCAAGCGGCTGGGCGAACTCGGCCTGCGCGAGCCGCTGGAGTGGGCGGCGAACTCGCTCAACCGCGTACACCACGCGGAGTTCTTCGGGAGTTTCGACGCCGACCACGCCATCACGCTCTTCTACGAGCCGTTCCTGCAGGCCTTCGACCCGGACCTGCGCAAGCAACTGGGCGTGTGGTACACCCCGCCCGAGATCGTGACATACATGGTGGAGCGGGTGGACCAGTTGCTTCGTTCCGAACTCGGCATCGAAGATGGGCTGGCGGATGAGAGCGTGTACGTGCTGGACCCGGCCACCGGCACCGGCTCGTATGTCGTCGAGGTCGCCAAGCGCATCCACAAGACGCTGGAAGAGAACGGCGCGGGCCCGCTTGCGGCGGCGGGAGTCAAGAAAGCCCTGACCACCCGAGTCTTCGGGTTCGAGATTCTCCCCGCTCCCTACGTCGTTGCGCACCTCCAACTGGGCGTGCTTTTGCGTGGGCTGGGCGCGCCGCTTTCAGGGAAGGAACGCACGGGCGTGTATCTCACCAATGCTCTGACGGGGTGGGAACCGCCGAAGGGAGCGAAGCAATCGCTCGCGTTCCCGTTCCTCCAAGACGAACAGGACAAGGCGGCCACCGTCAAGCG
>CAYMWG010000138.1:0-7569 GCA_964393765.1 uncultured Phycisphaeraceae bacterium | reverse complement strand
CCCCCGATCCGATCGACGAAGAGCCCGACGCGCCCGTGCCTACTGAGCCCGCCGAGCCGAGCATCGAACAGATTATCGGCGACCTCGATCGTTCCCTTGGCGCACGGCGCGCCTCCAACCCCGCGCTCGCCACCGACCTCGAGCCGGTGGTCAGCGAGACCGGAAGCACGCACACCCGCCCCGCCGGCTTTCTCACCGCACGCCGCGGCCGAATCCTTCGCTCCGCTCGCGGGGAGCCGGTCTTTGTCGTCGATTCAGGCCCCGGTGGAAGTGGCGCGCAGGAGCCGCCCATGACGCTCCTCCCCTGCACCAACCTCACGAGCATCGAGGCGCTAGCCGAACGGCTCGGCGAGAGCGCGACGTTCACGATCAGCGGGCAGGTGACGGTGTACCGCGCCCAGAACTTCCTGCTTCCGACCACGTTCACCCTGAACCGCGTGACCGATCAGGTGATCCCGAACCAGTAGCATCACACAGGAAGTGATCCCTGGTAGGGCCGATCTTCAAGGGCAGTCTGCTCGGTGGGGCGAGTCAAGATCGATTCGCCACCAAGTGGGAAGTACCGCGAGCCGGCGAGCCGGACACGCGCGTTGCTCGTCGCTCGCGGCAGGAACGGCAGCAGCACATAGATCACCAGCACCAAGACCACGTTCGCCAGGAGCATCCACAGCGTGGTAGCCCGGCCAAAGTGGATCATCACCGCAGTCCCCACCACAAGGACGAGCGTAATGGGGATCAGTCCCTGCCACGCGACCGCCATGACCTGATCGAACTTCAGACGCGGGATAGTCCACCTGACCAGCATCATCACGAAGATCACCGCCAGCACCTTCGCCAGGAAGACATGGAACTTGAGCAGCACGGCGATGATGCCGGTGCTGTCGGTCAGCAGGAAATGGTTCTCCATGCCCAGCGGCAGGTGGTACCCGCCCAGGAAGAGCAGCGCGAAGAACGCCGAACTGGTGATCATGTGCGAGTACTCGGCGAGGAAGAACAGCGCCCACCGCATGGACCCATACTCGGTGTGGTAGCCGCCGACGAGTTCTTGCTCGCACTCCGCGTTGTCAAAGGGCGTGCGGTTGCACTCGGCCAGGATGCAGATGAAGAACACCGCCGCGGCGATGGGATGGGCCAGCACGAGCCAGCCGTGATCGACCTGAAACTGGATGATCTTCTCGGGCAGGAGCGATCCGGTCATCAGCAGGACCGTGAGAATGCACAGTCCCATCGGGATCTCGTAGGAGATCATCTGCGCTGAGGCCCGAAGCCCGCCCAGGAACGAGTACTTGTTGTTCGAGGCCCAGCCCGCGAGCGTGATGCCGTAGATCGACATCGAGGCGACCGCGAGCAGGTAGATGATGCCCACATTCAGTGGCGCGCCCGCGACGACGCAGTACTGCCCCGCGATGTGCCAGTTCAGCACCGGGATCGTGAACGCCGGCACCCACACCGTGCCGCCCCAGGGGATCACGGCAAACCCGATCAGCGCCGGGATCACGCACGCGATCGGGCCGAGCGAGAAGAGGAACTTGTCCGCCCCTTTGGGCCGGTAGTCCTCCTTGAGCATGAACTTCAGGCCGTCGGCCAGAGGCTGCCCGAGCCCCCAGAGACCCTTGAGAAACGAGAGCGCGGGCAGGTTGAGATCGAACCCCACGCGGTTTGGACCGATGCGGTCCTGCATGTACGCGGAGACCTTGCGCTCGAAATAGGTGCAGTAGCCTGCGAGGCCCAGAATCAGATGCACCACCGCGAGGATGACGACAACACTGACGAGCAACTGGGCGGTCAGAAAACTTGGTGCGTCCATGGGCGGATAGTGTAGTGGGTTGTTCGGGTAGTGTCACACCCCTTTGGTCACAGTCTTCCGCACCACTCCCGTCGGCCGGATCACCGTGCATTCCGCGTGTACGGGGAGGTGCAGTTTGCCGCGAACCTTCCGGCGGGGGTCGGCAATGCATGTGAACGCCGCGCAGCCTTCCAGGTTGTCGAGCGTCGCCAGCCCGTCTCCCAGTTCATCCGGCCTGCGGCTGATGCTCAGGCTGATGCCGTACGGCCCCGGACGCAGGTTGTTGCGGAACGAGAACCGGATCACCGCCAGTTCCCCCGTCCGCAATCGCGGCGGCTTGGCTCCTTCCCGCACCGCGGTCGCGCCGAACAAGTCCACACCCGTCTGGTCGCGCAGCGTGAAGGCGACATCCACCCGCTCCAAGTCGATCATTGCTCGGACCGAGGCCTCGATCACCACGCGCTCGCCGTAGCCGAACTCCTCGCGCTCCTGCCCGTGGGTATCAAGCATCCGAACGCTCTCGACCTGAGCGTGTCCGGTTCCGTACCGCAGGTCGCTCTCCACCGGCGCGACCACCTCGCGCGCTTCGGCAAGTTTTTCGATTTTTTCGACCGCTCGCTTGGTCGTGGTCTCCCGGACCTGGCTCAGGTACCTGTCCACCGCCTGCTCCGTCGGCCCGACAAATACCGGCGCGCCCTTGTGCAGGTACACGCCCCGGCGGCACAGGCTCTTGACCGAGTCCAGGTTGTGGCTGACAAACAGCAGCGTCACGCCCGAATCCAGCAGCCTGTGCAGGCGCGACATGCACTTCTGCGTGAAACTCGCATCCCCTACCGCCAGAATCTCATCGAGGATCAGCACCTCCGGCTCGACGGTGCTGGCCACGCTGAAGGCCAGGCGCGCGTGCATGCCGCTCGAATACATGCCGACAGGCTGGTCGAAGAAGTCGCCGATATCGGCGAACGAAGCGATATCGTCGATCTTGCCGTCCATGACCCGTCGCCCCAGGCCGCGGATCGCCCCCGCAAGGTACGCGTTCTCGCGCCCCGTGAACTGCGCGTTGAACCCGCTCCCCAGTTCCAGCAGCGCGGCGACACGCCCGCGCACCAGCGCGACACCCTCCGTCGGCGCCAGCGTGCCCGCGATGATCTGCAGGAGCGTGCTCTTGCCCGAGCCGTTGCGCCCGACAATGCCGACCGCCTCACCGCGCGCAACATCGAACGAGATGCCGCGGAGCGCCCAGAACTTGCGGTGGAACTCGCTCTGGACCAGCCGCCCGAGCAGGGACTGCTTGAGCCGATCAATCGGCTTGGCGTAGATCTCGTAGCACTTGCCGATGCCGCGGACGCTGATCGACAGCGCGGGGTCGAGCGTCGCGCTTGAGCCGTCGCCCGGTGTGTAGGCCGCGGGTTCAGACAACATCCGCCATCCCCCTCTTGGTCCGCATGAACCACACATACCCGCCCTGCATCACCACGATCGAGAGCAACGTGATCCACGCCAACTTGTCCCACTCCGGCATCTCGCCCCACAGCAACGTCCGCCGGCCGTTCTCAATGATCACCGCCAGCGGGTTGTACTGAACCACCCACCGCCACGCCTCCGGCACCCGCTCGATCGGGTAGAACACCGCGCTCATAAAGATCAGCACCTGCACCGCGACCTGCACCACGTTGCGCACATCCCGCAGGAACACGCCCAGCGATGCGAGCATCCACGACGCTCCGAGCGCGAGCATCACCAGTGGAACCATCGGCACGATGAAGAGCGGCGCAGTCGCCGGCACACTCGCCCCAAACGCCAATATGCACACCACCAGAATCCCGATGCTGATCCCCAGCGTCACCAGCCCCGCGGCCAGCACCGACACCGGCAATATCTCCAGAGGGAAGACCACCTTCCGCACCAGGTTCGGGCGCGAGGCCACCAGCATCGGGGCGCGGCTCACCGACTCGGCGAACAGGTGCGCCAGCGCGTGCCCGCAAAAGAACGTGAGCGCAAAACTCAGGTGCGGGTCCATCCCCTCCCACGCGTGACCGCCGCGGCTCTCCCACCGGACGTTCAGCACATACCCGAACACGAACGTGTACACGCCGAGCGTCAGCAGCGGGCTCAGGACGTTCCAAGCGATCCCCAGCAGCGCGCCACGGTGCCGCTCCAGCAACTCGCGCGACGCAAACTGCCGGATCAGGTCGCGCTTGCCCCAGAGCCCCACCACCAGCCCGATCGGGCTGAGGTACGCCCCCGCGGTGGGTCCGTGTGCTGATCTAATGGCAACGTCGGACATTCGTGGTGCGCCTGCCGGCCGCCCTCCCGCCAAACTTCCCGTTGACGGTAGTGAGCGGCCGTGGTTGCGACAAGCCGATGCGTCTCCTCGCGATGCGGCAGCGCTCCAGATAACACTCGTTTCCGCGGCTTTGGCCCAGGCTCGCAACGCCCTGAACTGGAAGTTGATCCCGACGTGGGTGAATCATCCTCGCCCGAAGGGCGCACCGCATGCTCACTCGCCCCGTTCCCTCTGATCTCCCCGCCCCGGCAGGGGCGAAGGGTGCTCAACGCTCCGTCCTTCGCCGTCCTCCTCTTGCGCCGATGCACACTCGCCCTCGTCCTCATCCCTCTCCCCCCTCTCCCAGTTCGCGTGCGCCTTGGCGTACCCCACCGCGACCCCCAGCATCATCAGCCCCAGTCCAAGGAACGATGCCACACGCCAGCCCTGCGACACATCCCGCAGGTCAACCAGAATCACTTTCCCGATCGCGATCGTCATCAGCGCCAGCCCAGTGTGCCGCACCACCGGCACGCGTCTCCAGAAACCCGCGACGATCAGCACCAGCCCGAACACGCCCCACCAGATCGAGAGCGCCGCCTTCTGGCCCCGGCCCGCCTCGACCCAGACACCCGCCGCGCGACGCACCTCCAGCGATGTCGAGATAAAGATCAGACCTACCGCCATCGCCACCGCGTACCGCAGCGCTTCGGGCGCAGTCGGTCCCCCGTGCCTGCCGATGCGATTCCACAGCACGCCCGCCCCGCCCCAGAACGCCGCGGCCAACGCGAGCGCCTGCACCAACCCAGGGTGCAGACCCACGGGGTTTGTGTAATCGGACCAGTTCCCCCGGGTGTAGGCCATCGCCCACACCGCGGCCGCGCTCGCCAGACCCAGGAACGCGAGCAGATCGAGTGCAAGTCTTGGGAAGAAGCGGTGCGCGATGAAGATTGCCACCGACATCGTGAGCCACAACCACGCGATCGAGCCCAGCGCGGCGACCGGCGAAACGAACGCCCCGAACGCGACACACATCGAGATGGCGATGCACGCGATGCCCGTGCGCCGCCACACGCCGTCCGTCTGTTCGCTGCGCACAAAGGTGATGCCAACCACGGCCCACGCCGTCGCGGCCCCGAGCATGAGCGCGGTCCACTTGGTGAGCGAGAGGCCCAGAATCATCAGGCCGGGGTGGACCGGGCTGAGGTCGCGGAATGGTGGCATCTCAACGATGAGCAAATCGGCGACGGCGAGCGCGAGGATCGCCATCGAGTAGATGTCCATGCCGCGCGACCGGAGCAACCGGCCGATCCCCAGCGCCGCGAGCGCCACCAGCATCAGCAGCGTGAGCACCGATGTGGGCTGCGCGTGCGGGGATAGAAAACTGCCGAAGCCCACGGCCAGCCCAATGCCGATGCTCGTCACGCCGAGCGACCTCCACTTTCCTTGAGCCTGAGACCGGAGCAACAACACGCCCGCCGCGCCCCACCCCGCCGCCGCGCCGCACATCAGCAGCGTCCACTCCGTGATCGACAATCCGAGAAACGCATCACCAACGGTGCCCGGTCCGGTGACCCCGCTCGCCCACGAGTCGTACAGGACCAGTCGCGCCACCGCGACCCCGAGCACGATCAGCCCGTACACATCCATCGCGCGGCTCTTGATCCACCGGCCCGCGAACACCGCCGCAATGCCGATGAACACCCACGCCAGCACCTGCGCCTGCCCGCCCAGCCCCAGCGCCACCGTCGCCATGAACAGCGCCCCCGCCTGCGCCATCAGCGCAGTGCCCAGCCGCTCCCCATCGTTCTCCGGAATGTCCACCAGCACGCGCAGATTGCCCGCCAGGATCATCGCCACCACGCCCGCGCCGACCGCGAACGCCCCTGTCACCCACCAATCCGGCGGGGCCACCCCGCCACTGGCATTCGACAGCGACCACACGCCGATGCCCGCGGCCCACATCGTCGTCGCGAACGTGCTCAGCACCGGACGCGCGGCCCGCCACGACACCCCCCCGGGCGCAACCTCGCCGACCGCCTCCGGTGCCTTCCGTGCGCCATACCACAACTCCGCGTGTACAGCCGCCCACACCAGCGCAAGAAAGCCGATCCCGATCAGGGCCTGACCCTGCCCCGCCGCGTAGAACACCGACACCGTCCCCAGCAGCACCGTGCCCCACCACACCACCCCTCGCAGGGCACGGAACGGCCGCGGCCGCCGTGCCGAAAGCGCCAGACCCAGCACCAGCAGCGCGAACAGGTACGCCGGCATGACCAACGCCGAGGGTTGCTGCGCCGACGCGATCAGCGGCGCGAGGTACGCGCCCAGTAGCGAGACGATGGCGACGCTGACCAGTCCGGCGCGGAGCGCAACCACGATGCCGATCGCGGCCGCCGCGGCGAGCAGCAGGAACCCGAGGGGTGCATCGACGATGTGAAAGAACCCGTACGCCGCCCACGCCGCGCCGTACATCGTCGCGATCCCCGCGGCCGAAAGCCCCGCGGACGCCACGGCATTGATCTTGCGTCTCGCCCACTCGCCCGCGCCCAGCAGCAACGCGCCAAAGCCCGCGGCCGCCAGGCACCGGAACGCAGGAGGCATCGAGAACCACCCGCGATCCAGCGCGAGTTTGAAGAACATCACCACGCCGATGACGACCACGATCGCGCCCGCCGCGGCGAAGAACTTGCCGCCGATCAGCGATTCGAGTCCCATCTTCGGTTTGGGGGCGCGACCGCTGCGGCCCGTCGGCGCGGGCACGAACACCGGCGCAACTGGAGGCGCGACCGCCGGAGTCCGAGGCGGCGAAAAGGCGGAACCAACCGGCAGCGCGATGGGAGGCGCAACAGGCGGAGCAAGGGATGGCGCGATGGGTGGCACGCCCGCCGCGACTGGTTCCACCGCTTCAACCCCAATCGCCGCCATCTCGCGCGTGCCCGAAAGGTCAACATCGCCTGCTACGGTGGCGGCCGCGCCGGCGGTGACTTCCGCCTCGGACATCCGCGCCTCGCGCTTGTCGTGCTTAAACGCCGCGAGCCGCTGAAGAAAATCGCTCGTCGAGGGCGCGATAGCCGGAGCCGCAGGTGGTGCGGTCCGGGGCGCGGCGGGCGTTGCCAAGCCGCGCGCCGGAACATTCGGCAGCCCGTGATCCAACTCTCCACGTGCTCCCGGCATCATCGCCAGCCGCCGCTCCAGGGCCTCGACGCGCTGGAGCAACTCTTCGACCCGTGGATCGCCGCCGGGGGGGTGCGGGGGAGGTACGCCAGGGTTCTGTCGCGACATCGTGGCAACTCCCCATCGAAAGGTTCAAGGTACCAACTCTCGCACTCAACGGTTATGCTAGTATACACTAACACAGCGACCGAAGCGACCCTCGCCCGGATTTCAACCCCGATCTGCTACGCCCTGCCGTCTTTCACCCCACCCGCCCGTCCGTCAGTTGCACCACCCGGTCCGCCCTCGCGGCGATATCCCGGTCGTGCGTCACCATCACCATCGTCAACTTCCCGCCGCC
>CAYMWG010000137.1:0-7589 GCA_964393765.1 uncultured Phycisphaeraceae bacterium | reverse complement strand
GGCCTGTGCATCAGGTGTGCCTACGACCTCCGAGCGACCCCCGCGGGCAGCCCGTGCTCCGAATGCGGGCACAATGACGGCGGTGGAGCCTCGTAAACACATGGTTTCCGCACAACCCGTCGCTCGCGCTCCGGGCTCTGATGCCTCCGACTTCCCACCGAGTAGACTCCCGCCGTGCCTGCCGACCCCGACACGCTCATCGACATCACCAACTGCGGCAGCGCCACCGAGGCCGAACTGCTCGCGCAGTTTTTGATCGGGAATGGTGTCCACGCCGACGCTTCCACCATCGTCGGGACCACCAACCCGTGGGAGATGGGCTCGTCGATCCCGTTCCGCATCGCCGTCCGGCGCGAGGATGCCGCGCGGGCGCACGAACTGGTCCGCGAGTTCCGCTCCCACAGTCAGGAGCCTGTCCAGGTCGATTGGGACAACGTCGATGTCGGCGCGCCCGAGGAGGGTGTCGTCCTCCCGCCCGTGGCCGAGACCGCGCGCCGTCACAACCGCTGGCGCTGGATGCGTCGCCTCGGCCTCGTCGCCATCGTCGTGGGTGCGCTGGCCTGGTCGGGCACGCTGGCGGCCATCGTCCTGCTCTTCGCGTTCGTCATCGAGTTCGCCGTCGTGATCGCCGGTGAGAAGGATGACAAGCCGTAAAGGCCCCATTTCACCTCATCACCTCATCACCCTCTCACCTCATCATCACCAAATGTCCCGCTGCCCCTGGGCCACCACCAAACTCGGCATCCCCTACCACGACCTCGAGTGGGGCGTGCCCATCCACGATGACGCCGTGCTGCTGGAGTTCTTGATTCTCGAGGGCGCGCAGGCGGGCCTGTCGTGGGAGACCATCCTGAACAAGCGCGAGCGCTACCGCGAGGTCTTTGCGCAGTTTGATGCCAGGAAACTCGCCCGCTTCACGCCCGCCCGCATCGAAAAACTGCTGCTCGACCCCGGCATCGTGCGCCACCGCGGGAAAGTGGGCGCGGCGGTCTCCAGCGCCCGCGCGTTCATCCGCGTGCAAGACGAGTTCGGCTCGTTTGACGCCTATGTCTGGCGGTTTGTCAACGGTCGCGCGATCCAGAACCACTGGAACGCGCCGAGGCAGGTCCCGGCGTCAACACCGGAGTCGATCGCGCTGTCCGGGGACCTGCGCCGGCGCGGCTTCAAGTTCGTCGGACCCACCATCTGCTACGCGTTCATGCAGGCCGTGGGCATGGTCAACGACCACCTGACTACATGCCCGCGCCACAGCGCGTGCGCGAAACTCGGGGCGCGGTCTCACCCCGCATAGAGATTCCCGCCGCATTCCGCATTTACTCACATCCCATGCACCAACATCGCCTGCCCGACTTTCAGGGCCGCGTTCGCGCCCACGAGTTGCTCGGCGATGCGCAATGAGAACGCGATGGCCGTCCCGGGCCCGCGCGAGGTGATCACATGCCCGTCCACGACGACATCGGTGTCGCACCCCTTGACATCATGCGTGAAGCGGCGCTCCATCCCCGGATAGCAGGTCGCGTGCTTGCCGTTGAGGATTCCCATCGGCGCCAGCACCACCGCCGGGGCTGCGCAGATCGCCGCGATGATCTTGCCCTGCTCGAAGTGGCGTTTGATCAGCGCCCTGGCCCCATCGCTTCGCGCGATGTTGTCCGCGCCCGCGCCCCCGCCCGGGACGATCAGCGCATCGAAGAGCACCTCGCCCAGGTCCTCGACCAGGCACTCGGCGCGCATCGGCACATGGTGCCCGCCGATGAGTTCCGTCCCGCCCACACCGGCATAGGTCACATCCACCCCGCAGCGGTTCAGGACATCGCCCGGCGTGATCGCCTCAATCTCCTCCGCTCCGTTGGCCAGCAGTATGACGGCGGTCTTGGACATCTTGATCCCCTTTCGGGTAGAACTTCACGGGCCCGGGCTTACCTTCATTATGCCCCATGACTGCCCCGGAACGCAAGCCGCCGGACGCGAACCATCCCTTATGCCTGCCATGCCCCTCCCCAACCCGGACCCCGGCCACATGTCCGCCGAGGCTTTCCGCCAGCGTGGGCGCGAGGTCATCGACCTCATCGCCGACTACATGCAGCGGGTCGAATCGCTCCGGGTCCTGCCGGATGTGAGGCCCGGCGACATCGCCGCCCTGCTCCCCCTTGACGCCCCGGAGCAGCCCGAGGCGTGGGACGGCATCCTCGCGGACATCCAACGCATCGTCATGCCGGGCCTGACCCACTGGCAGTCGCCGAATTTTTTCGCGTTCTTTCCCGCCAACTCCTCGGGGCCCGCGATCCTGGGCGACCTGCTCGCGTCGGGGCTGGGCGTGCAGGGGATGCTCTGGCAGACCTCGCCGGCCTGCACGGAGATCGAGACCCGCGTGCTGGACTGGCTCGGACGCGCGATCGGCCTGCCGGAGTCATTCCTCTCCGGCGGGGAAGGTGGCGGCGTCATCCAAGGGACCGCGAGCGAGGCCACACTTGTGGCGATGCTCGCCGGCCGCGAGCGCGTCCGGGGTGGTCCGGCACTCCGTGCCGGGCATCGGTCATCAAACGGGTTCTCTGGCCTGACCGTCTACACCTCTACACAGGCCCACTCGTCGGTCATCAAAGCCGCGATGATCTCGGGAATCGCCGCCAGCGCATCCGACCGCGAGCACATCCGGCTCATCCCCACCGATGCCGCGTTCCGGATGGACTCCGGTGCGCTCGAAGATGCCCTGCGTGAGGACGTGTCAGCCGGTCGCGTCCCCTGCTGCGTGGTTGCCACCCTCGGCACCACCGGCTGCGGCGCGTCCGATTCCATCGGCGAAGTCGGCGCGGCGATCGCCCGTGCCTGTCCCGATGTCCCGCCGTGGCTGCATGTGGACGCGGCATGGGCCGGCGCTGCGCTGGTCTGCCCCGAGCATCAGCACCTGATCGGTGCTATCGGCCAGGCGGATTCCTTCTGCTTCAACCCGCACAAGTGGCTGCTGACGAACTTTGACTGTGATGCGATGTGGGTGCGCGACCGGCGCTCGCTGATCGGCGCGCTGAGCATCGCCCCCGAGTACCTCCGCAACGCGGCGAGCGACTCGGGCGCGGTGATCGATTACCGCGACTGGCAGGTCCCGCTGGGCCGCCGCTTCCGTGCGCTCAAACTCTGGTTCGTGCTGCGGCACTACGGGTTGGCCGGGCTGCGGGCGCACATTCGCGAGCATGTGCGCCTTGGGGAACTCTTTGAGTCGCTGGTCCGTGCCGATGCGCGGTTCGAGATCGCTGCCCCCCGGGCATTGAGCCTCGTCTGCTTCCGACTTGTCCAGGACAACACCGGTGCGCCGATCGCCGACCCCGATGCGGCCAACCGTTCGCTGCTGGAGCGCATCAACGCCTCGGGCCGGGCATACCTGATCCACACGGTCCTTCCCGCGGCCGCAGGCGCCCCGCCACGCGCAGTGCTGCGGATGGCCATCGGCGGCACGCACACTACCGAGACGCACGTCCGCAACGCGTGGGGCCTGATCCAGTCCTGCGCCGACGATCGCCCGGGTTGAGAGCGCGGTATCCTGTGTCCATGCAGATGCCAGGTGCCATTCGTCCCTTGCTCGCCGCCTCCGCGCTCGTCTTGCTGGGCGCGTGCGCCTCAGCACCCCAGTCGGGAACCGGGGCCGCGCAACTGGTCGCGGAGGATGGCTCCACGCTGCGAGTTCCGCCCGGCGGGTACACGGCCGCCTTCGATGCCGCCCGCGATGAACTCCGCGATGCGGGCTTCACGCTTGAGCGCGTCGATTCATTCTCGGGCATCATCACCACCCGGCCCAGCGGCTCAGCGGGATTTGCAACGCCCTGGTCACAGGATCAGTCCACCGGCGCGCAGGAACTCGGCGACTTTTTCCATCGCCAACTCCGCACCGTTCGCATCACCTTCGAGACTGCGCTCGCCCCCGCTGCGGCCGAACCGCCCGCCGATCTCCGGTCCCAGAGCGGCGAGATGCTTATGCGCATCAAGGTGGTGGTGGACCGCTCCTACCGCCCGGGCTGGCGCATCAACACCACCTCGATCCGCTACTCCACATACTGCGTTGATCCGGACCTGGCCGCCCGCGCCATGCAGCCGGTGTATACCACAGCGCGAGCGGAGGACCCGCTGCTCGCCGCTCGCCTCACCCGGCGCATCGCGGAATCGGGCGCACTCGCCGCGACCCCCTGAAACGACGAAGCCCGAGCGCACTCGCCCGGGCCTGTTGCAAAAATGGAGGGTGCCGTCACGCCGGCTGCGGGTGGGGCGAGTTCACATGCACCTGCGCGCCGCCCGGCTGCACAAGGTCGGTGTGGCCGAGGGCCTTGGCCACCAACTCGCCGCGGCTGTTGGCGCGAAGTTTGCGGTGCAAACTCTTGACGTGGTCATGCACGGTGTGCGGGCTGCGCCCAAGTTCGTCGGCGATCTCTCGCACCGACTTGCCCAGCAGGAGGTGCTGGAGGATCACCTGCTCGCGTTGCGTGAGCCAGTGCGAGCTATCGGTAGGGTCGGTCCCGACGGCCAGGAGCGCTCGGCGCGCGAGCGGCACCATGACCGCGCGAAGCACCGAGGCGTCCGATTCCGCATCAACCGGGCCGGGGCCGGTCCTGGCGAACTCGACGATGAGCGAGCGGCCGTTCGGCGCTGCGCCCAGGGCCGCAAGCCCGAGGGTGATCGAGGTGTACGGGACATCGGCCCACCGCTTGCCCAGCCCGCTCAACTGCCAGTTGGGCCCTAGGCCGAACTGCTCCGGGGAGCCGGTGAGGATGGTGCCCGGCCCGATGTGCCCGGGCGCCCACGAGAGTTCGCGCGCTTGCGCGAAACTGGTGCGGACTCGCGCGAGCGTCGCGTCGTTGGGATCGAACGGAACGATCGTCGAAGTGGAAGCGGATCGGCCGACGGTCGTGGTGACCTCGGCCGAGTAACACCCTGCAACTCCGGTCGCCTCTTGTCGTGCGACGTTGCCGCGGGAGTCAGCCTCGCCGATCATGCACACGCAGATGGAGGGCTGATGGATAGCGAGGAGCGCTGCGCCAGCGCGGTCGCACCAGTCCTGCGTCGCGACAGCCGGAAGTCCGCAGATGCTCTCCGTGATCCGGATGCACGCACCAAAGGCGGTTGATCCGTCGCGCGCGACTGTGCTCATCGAGAACCTCCGGTGCCCCGCGTCACGGAAGGGCTCAGAAAGAGGGACGGACTTAGGAGACACTCAACCTCGCCCGCGCCGGTCCGCACAGACCCGAATCAGGCACACACACCTTACCATAGCGTCGACATGGTTACACACGCGCCTCCTCCTCCTGATTTCAGGGACCCCGAAGTGGGCCTGTATCGTTTGGAGTATTTCTGCAGACGCGGACAGGCATCAGCATACCGACTCTCGGAAGCGTTCGCTAGCGCCATTCTTGGCGCACCTGTCCAACCGTTGTCAAGATCAACACTTGCGCGGCCGGAAAAGTCTTGGAGTCCCTCCGAGACCCCATCACGCCGCCCGGCGCGACCACCACCGCTTGCGCTTGGATCCTCATGGACAAGTCATTCTTCTCATGGACGTTGCGCCGCAGCCGCCGCGCGCAAGTGGCTTCGGACGCCGCTGCATGGCCTTTTTTTCGGCAGCATCGATGCGCCCCGCTATCCTCTCCCCCATGCTTGGGGACAGACGAATACCCCTCGCATCGATCAATGAGAAAGTCCTCCCCGGAGTGTGTGTGATGCCCGAGCAGTCACAGTTTTCCCCCCGATTAGGCGGTGAAAGAATCCTCATTCTTGGTGCTGGCCCCACAGGTCTCGGAGCGGGTTACCGTCTTAAAGAGTTGGGGTATCACAACTTCCGCCTATACGATCGCAACCCCTATATAGGTGGATTGGCGCATTCTTTCGTGGACCCTGCCGGTTTCACTTGGGACATCGGCGGGCACGTCATGTTCAGCCACTACGCCTACTACGACCAGGTCTTTGACCTGCTGATGGGCAGAGACTTCACACTCAACAACCGCGAGTCGTGGGTGCGGATGTTTGATCGCTGGGTCCCGTACCCGTTCCAGAACAACATCCGCTACCTGCCGCGCGAGGCCGCGTACGACTGCCTGTCGGGTCTCATCAAGGCACAGAACGGCAAGGGCAAGGTGCCCTCCGCCGCGGCAGCGCGGAACTTCGGCGAGTTCATCGACGCGGTGTTCGGAGAGGGCATCGCGCGTCACTTCATGCGGCCGTACAACTTCAAGGTCTGGGCACACCCGCCCGAGATGATGAACAAGCAGTGGATCGGCGAGCGCGTCGCGGTGCTGGATGCCGACCGCGCGCTCCGCAACGTGCTGCTGGAGCAGGACGACTTCGGCTGGGGGCCCAACAACCAGTTCAAGTTCCCGCTCCGCGGTGGCACGGGCGAGTTCTACAAACGCTTCGGCCCCGCGCTGGGCCTGCGCGACGGCGAGACCGAGTGCGAGCACATCGCGCTGAACAAGCGCATCGTCTCCGTCGATGTCGATCGGCGGATCGTCTGCTTCGCCGACGGCAGCACCGACCGCTACGACGTGCTCGTGAGCGCGATGCCGCTGGATGTCCTTTGCCGCGACATCCTGACCGGGGAAGTCCCGGCCTCAATTCGCTCGGCGGCCGGGGCACTGCTGCACTCCTCGGGCTACATGGTCGGCATCGGCCTGAAGAGCCGCGCGCCCGGCGCGGGCACACCCGACACCAAGAGTTGGATGTACTTCCCCGAAGACAACTGCCCGTTCTACCGCGTCACCTATCTCTCGAACTACTCGCCCAACATGACGCCCGATGGCGCGAACCACTACTCGCTTCTTTGCGAGGTGAGTGAGAGCGCGTTCAAGCCCACTCCCGGCAATGGCGGGCGCGACAACGATGCCGTGATCGACGACGTGATTCGCGGCCTCGAGAACGCTGGTTTGCTTGAGCCCGGCGAGCGAGCCAACATCGTCTCGCGCTGGTGCTACTACGCAGACTACGCCTACCCGACACCGAGTGTTGAGCGCGACGCCATCCTGGCGCAGGTCATCGCGTGGCTCGAATCACGCGGCATCTATTCGCGCGGTCGCTTCGGCATGTGGAAGTACGAGGTCTCCAACACCGACCACACACTCATGCAGGGCGTGGAACTCGTGAACCGCCTGCTGCTGGGCGAGGCCGAGACGACCATCGGCATGCAGTACACCATCACGTCCGACGGGCGCAACGCCGCGGTGCATGAGCGGAGCACACACGCCGGGAGCGGCGAGAAGAAGATTGCGTCGCCGGTTACCGGCGCACACGCGCCGCACGCTCCTTCGCCCGCCGCGCCGACTCTTCAAGTTGTCGTGCGCGCGGTCGGAGACCGCGAGGCTCCGCACACGTCCGAGGAAGAACTTGGCGTGACACAGCAGCGCGGCTGAGCGCGCGCGCACAGGAGTTTGGCGCAGATTGGGCGAAGTTCCAGTTCGTGGCGGAACATGCCCGATACTGCCGCGAATGGAGGCTCTGATGCACAAACGAACTTCACTGGTCGCCGTGGGCGTGGTCGCGCTCGGGATTGCGGCACCGAGCGTCATGGCACAATCCAACCCGGACTACGACTTCGACTTCGTGACCATCGGCGCGCCGGG
>CAYMWG010000136.1:7296-7624 GCA_964393765.1 uncultured Phycisphaeraceae bacterium | reverse complement strand
GGATTGATGGACAAGGGCATCGCGCCGGGTCGCGCGCCGCTGGTCGCCGTGCCGCCGGAGCGATTCGGGTCGCGCGGGCCGGACATGCGCGTCCGCATCCGCACAGCGGTCAACAGTGTGCAACTGGGCGGGTCCGGGCCGGTGATCTTCTGGACAGGAGGGGACGATGCGTCGGGCGCTGCCAAGCCGCTCCGCAGCGATGGCGTGGTGGACGTGACGCTTGAGAACGGGCAGTTCGTGCTGCGCTCGCCCGAGGGTGTGGCCGGCGCGGCCAGCGTTTCGGGCATCTGGGCGTCCGCTATTGGTTCGGGCGCGGGCAATGACGGTG
>CAYMWG010000136.1:0-7286 GCA_964393765.1 uncultured Phycisphaeraceae bacterium | reverse complement strand
ACCTGGTTCCGCGGGCAGGGGGGGGTGCCTCGCAGGGCGCGTTTGATGTGGTCGCGCACGTCGCGCTCGAAGAGTACCTGCCCGGCGTAGTGGGGAAGGAGATGCTCATTGGGTGGCCGCTGGAGGCGTTCCGCGTCCAGGCGGTTTGCGCACGGACATACGCGCTGCAGGAACGCGGGCTGAGTTCGCGCCGTGGCGACGCGTTCGATGTCGAGAGTTCGGATCGCGACCAGGTGTACGCGGGCTCGATCACCAATCAGGCCGTGGTGGAGGCGGTGCGATCAACGCGCGGGCAGGTGGTCATGGACGGAGACCGCGTCCTCCGCGCGTACTACTCGAGCACCTGCGGCGGCCGGACGGCCTCAGCGCGGGACACCTGGCCGACCAAGCCGGGGTACGAGTACAACCTGGCGGGGCCGATTCAGGCTCGGTCGCGTGAGAGTTGCTGCGAGAAGTCGCCGCTGTTCCGCTGGAGCGTGACGCGGGACCGGGACGAGTTGACACGGCGCATCCGCGCGTTCGGCGAGCGCCAGCACCTGTTGGTGCGCAAGATCAAGGCCGTTCACTCCATCGAGCCCGCGGCGTTCAACGAGGACGGCCGACCGAGCAAGTACAAGGTCGTCGAGCCGGGGGGGACGTGGTACTCGCTTTCGGGCGAGGAACTGCGGCTGGCGTGCAACAACAGCGTTGCAGCGATATCGGTT
Source organism: uncultured Phycisphaeraceae bacterium (assembly GCA_964393765.1). Classification (GTDB taxonomy): domain Bacteria; phylum Planctomycetota; class Phycisphaerae; order Phycisphaerales; family UBA1924; genus JAHBXL01. Next base: position 6,582 of record CAYMWG010000136.1, on the reverse strand, counting down.
GCGGGCGTGGAAGGGATGGGTGTGGGCGCCAGCGCATCGGTCGATGCCCAGAGCGGGCTTCCGGGCCTTGCGCTTGTGGACCGCAAGACGCGGGTGCATTCGAGCGATTTTGAAGTGCGGCCCTCGCGCGAGGGGCTGGTCTTCAGCGGGCGGGGCTTCGGGCACGGGGTGGGCATGTGCCAGTACTGCGCCAAGGGCTTTGCCGAGCGCGGCGAAGAGTGGCGCACGATGATCGCGCGGTTCTATCCGGGCGCGCACGTCAAGCAGTTGTACTGAGTTTCAGAGTCCCGCCCACTGGCGGATGAGTCTGTTGATCGCGGCCGGGACCGGCATCACGCTCAGGCGCGAGTTCCGCACGAGCAGGAACTCGGCAAAGCGCTTGTCGGCCTTCACCTGCGCCAGCGTTACCGCCTTGGGCAGGCGCGTGAGGGCCTTGATGCCGACCACGATGCGTTTGTGACGCCCCTGCGCATCGAGTTGCGGGTGCCCCGGGTCGGCGCGCGCGCTGCTGGTGATTTTGGCCAGACCGACGATCGCCTTTTCATCACCGGAGTGGTAGATGAGCGCCTCATCACCGGCGCGTGCGTCGCGCAGGAAGTTGATGGCCTGTGCATTGGTGATGCCGTCCCACACCGCCGCCTCCTCGCGCGCGAGGTCGTCGAATGAGTACGTCGTGGGCTCGGTCTTGAAGAGGAAGATCGCCATGGGGCATTGTTCGCACAGGTTATCGGCGTTGTCGGCGCGGCGGCCGCCGCTCCGGAGCGGGATCGCGCAAGGTATGTCGCGGTCGCGCGAGCGGGGCGTGAAGCGCAGCGCCAGCGGGACCGATAGATGAGGCGAGGTCCCGGGTGCATCGACCGCAGCGCGGCCGCGCGCTGGGGGCACGCGCGGTTGTGTGGGAGTATCGAGAAAGGTGTTGAATCCATGAGCCATCCGCTGCCGACCCCCACCCCGGACTCAGCCCAGCAGCGCCCGCAACCTGCGCCGGAGAGCGGGAGCGATGCGGGCGTGCTCGGACTGATCGCCGACTTCGAGTCCCGGCTGTCGGGGCTTCGTCAGTTGCACGAGCAGGGCTTTCGCCGACAGGCCGACCTCGACGGGCGCGAGGCGGAACTCGCGGCGAGGGATGCCGAGGTCCGGCAGCGGATCGCGTCGCTCATGGATCGCCAGTCGGAGATCGAGAGTCTCGCCGCGGGCGTTGCCCAGCGGCAGCAGGATTTCGAGCGGTCCGTCGCGATGCTCGATGCGCGCCAGGCGGAACTTGCGAGCCTCGCTGGCCAGACAGCGCGTGCCCGCGAGGAAGCGGACCGGCGCGTCGAGGCGGTGAGCGAGGCCGAGCGGCAGATGGCTGTGCGGGCCCGCGCGTTGCAGGAGCGCCGGGAGGATGTTGACCGCCAACTCGCCGAGCGGGCCTGCGCGCTCGACGGCACGCGGGCGCGCATGGAAGAGCAGATCGCCGAGGAGAGGGCGGAGTTGGCACGGACGCTTGCCGGCGCGCAGGCCGCAGAGCAGAGCGCCGAAGCGAGGGCCCGGGAGATCGCGCGGCAGGAGGCCCAACTGGAGGAACGCTCCGCGCGGGCGCAGGCTCTGCACGCCCAGGCCGAGCGCGACCGCGACGCCGCGGCGAACGAACTGGCATCGCTTGAGTCCGCGCTGGCGCAACGGGAGAGCGCCCTTGCGGAGCAGGCGGCGAAACTTGCGGAGCAGAAGTCGGGAATCGCCACCGCACAGGAGCGTCTGTCCGAGGCGCAGCAGCGTATCACCGAGGAATGCGCACGGCACCGGCGGGAGGTCGAGCAGCGCGACCAGGATGCCCGCGAGCAGGAGGCCTCGCTGCGAGAACTTGAGGAGCGGCTGAACGAGCGGATGGCCGAACTCAAGCGTGATGCGGACCAGGTCGAGCGCGAGAAAGCCATGGTCGTCGAGCAGGCTCGCACGCTCACAGAGCAGGCGGGAGCGAGCGATGAGCACGCCAGCGCGATCCACTCGGGCCGTGCCGAGCAGGCGCAGATCCAACTTGGCGAGGCCAACGCCCGGGTCGCGGGACTCCAGACGGAGATCACGCAGTTGAGAGACGACCTCGCACATGCGCTTGGGGATCTCGCGCAGGCCCAGGCCGCCGCGGGCAAGGCCCGGCAGGGGGCCGACCCGGCCGAGGTTGAACGGCGAGAGCGCATCATCCAGCAACTCCACGACGAGACCGAGCAACTTCGTGCGGCGATGGCGTCGCTGCGGGCACGGCTCGACCAGAGCGAGGCCGCGGCGGCGAGCGCGCACGGCGACGATGAACGCGAGATCGCGCGACGCGAGCAGGCGATCCTGAAACTGAAGGACAAACTCACCGAATCGCAGTCCCAGATGGATGAGCTGCGGCAGCGGGCCGACCGTGCGGAGGCGGCTTCTCGTCGGACGCGCAGCGCCGCGAGCGAGAGCGAAGGCCTGTCGAGTGAGGGCACGCTGGCCCGGCGCGAGCGGCTCCGCCGGTACAAGTCGCTGCTCAAGGGCCAGGCACGAAAGATCATCCAGGCCCAGGCGGCGCTGCAGAAGCGGCACGGCGAATGCGAGCAGGTGCTCGCGCAGCGCCAGAAACTCCAGGGCGCTTGGGACGAGGTGAGCAAGCGCGAGAAGCGAGTCTCCGGCGCTCGGGCTCGTTCGGGCGCGATGGCCTTTGTGTGCTACGCGACTATCACTCTCGGGGTGCTGGCCGCGCTCTCGTGGACGGTCGCGGAGAAGATCTGGCCGGGCACCTATGCCGCTCAGGCGACGCTCGAGGCCGATGCCCACGGGCGGAAGGCCGGTGAGCAGGAACTGGCTTCGTGGCAGGCGTATCACGAGGAACTTGTCAAGAACCCGCAACTCATCGAGGTCGCGGCCGAGCGGCTGGCCCGGCGAGGCCTGACGAAACTCGGCTCGCCCGCGGAACTCCGTGCCAAACTGGACAAGGACATGTTCGTGCAGTCGGCGGGCGCGGGCAAACTGACGCTCGAGTTGCGAGAGGTGGGCAGCGACCGTGCGCGACTGGTGCTCGATACGTTTGTTACCGCGCTCAGGAGCGTGGCCGATACCGCGAGGGCGGGACGGGCGGAGGACCTGGGCACCTCGATCGTTCAGCCGGCGACCGTGCTTGGCGCGCCCGTGATCGACGGTCGGCTGGAGCGGGCTGGGATGCTGCTCGCCGGCGGGACACTCGCAGCGGCATTGGGTGGTCTGCTGGTGTGGAGCCGGATGGCCTCCACGAAGCGGAAGTTTGATCAGGCGGCGGCGGTCGAAGCGGCGCTCGAGCAGGTGGATTGGGCGAAACTTGAGGCGGGCATGGGCATGGGCATGGGCATGGGCAAGGGCGTCGGCGGAGGGGCCGCGGGCGGCGCGGAGCGAGCCGCAGCGGGCAGGCCCAAGGTACGCAAGGCCCGGAAGTGATGCTGCGGGTCCAAAGAACGACGAACCCCGGCGAAGGTGCTCGCCGGGGCTCGCTCTGTGGGTCATCCGGCCTGGAGCCGGCATTCTCGTGAAGATCAGATGCGAGAAGAACGCAGGAGCATCACGGCCTGGCCGCGGATCCTGATCCCGACCTCGCGTGCGCTCTCGACGGCGATGGGACCGAGGTCGCGGAACTCGATGCCGGCGCCGCTCGGGCGGATCGTGATGTCGGCGATCGCCTCGCGTCCTTCCTCATCGATGACGACGACCTCGTACTCGACGCCCGAGGCGGGAAGGTTCTTGAGGAACAGTTGCCCCTTGCCGGTGTCGCCCTCGACGATGAGCAGCGCCCGCCCGCCGAAAGGCACGCCCTCGGACGCGGGACCGGCATCGAACTGCACGAAGCGGGTGTGCGGGTCGAACATGGTCTGGCTGAAGTTGACGCCGAAGTCCTTCAGGATGGCGTCGTAGGCGACCTGGTTCTTGCCGCCGGTCTGAATGTCCGCGAAGTCGAAGCGCATCTGCAGGACCGAGAGGCCGAGCACCACCGACGCCGCAGCGCAGGCGATCGCGCCCACCCGCCACAGGCGACTCACGCCGTAGGCCTGGCGCAGGTCGGGGACAATCGCCCCGCCCGAGCCGCCGCTGAACTTGCGGATGGTCATCGAGCCGATCGCGTCGCGCACCGCGGCAAGCACGCGGGCGCGCAACCCCGGCGGCAGGTCTACGGCGGGGAGCACATCGTCAAGGTGCGAGAGCCGCAGTTGCTCGCGCCGGACCTGGGCCTGGAGCGCGGGGGCCGCGGCCCGGAAGGCGCGCTCGAAAGCCTCGCGCTCGTCGGGGTCGAGCAGGCCCATCGCGTCGAGTGACGCGTGCTCCAGCAGTTCGTGCGTGGTCATAACACCAACTCCTCATTCGGGCCCCGCTCGCGGAGCCGGACAAGCGCTCGCGAGAGCGCGGATTTAATCGTTCCGATCGGCGTGTTGAGTTCCTCGCCGATCTGCCTGAGGGTCTGCCCGCCCAGGTACGCGCGCATGACGACCGTTCTCTGCAGGTCGGGCAGTTTGTTCACCCTGCGCATCAGTTCGCCGAAGCGCTCGTTCTCTTCGAGCGAGAGTCCCTGCGCGGGCTGGAGCCGCTCGCCGCTCTCCCCCGCGGACTGCCGATCATCGAGGCTTACGGACTTGACCCGCGCTTTCGTACGGCGGAGTCGATCAACCAGATGTCGGCGCGATATCAGCATGACCCAGGTGACGAGCGCTGCACGCTTGGGGTCGTATCGGTCGGCTGTCCGCCAGAGCCGCACGAAGATTTCCTGAACCGCGTCCTCGGCATCGGCTCGCGTGGGCATGGCTTGAAAGGCCAGTCGATAGACCAGGGAAGCGAAGCGATCGTACAGGTGCGAGACAGCCTCGCGATCGTTTTCGGCAACGCGCCTCATCAACTCAAGGTCGATGTCCTGGGTCTTTGGTGCAGCGGGCATGATGAGGTTTCGCGAAAGAAAACGGATGAGAAGCGGTGACGAGGCGTTGACCGAGAACCGACCACGCACCTCGCGTCTTGTCACTCCGGCAACGGTTGATACGCCGAACGGATCACTTTGGATGCTAGAAAATGAAGGCAGATGTGAACTTTGACAGGGCAAACCCCTATGGCACGGGCATCGTACTACCGTAGTTGGATGAGTCAGATAACGCGGGACTCATGTACGTTATTTGTTTGGATTTTTGCCAACACCCTTGTTTGGTTGCACTGGTTCTGGTAAAGTTTGACAGGCACCGTGTTCCTTGGCGGAGGAATCTTGCGTAGGCATCAGTATGGAACAACCAGTGTCTCACCGCGTGCAAACAGCGCGCGTGCTTTCACCATGATTGACGTACTCACGTCGATCTCCGTGATCATGGTGCTGATCGCCCTACTGCTGCCCAGTCTCACGATCGTTCGTGAAACCGCGCGCCGGGTCGTATGTGGCTCAAACGTCCGCCAGATCGGCCTTGGTCTGGCAATCTACGCGGATGACTACGAGCAGTTCCTTCCGCCCAGCCGCTTTGGCACCCCGGCGCAGGACGCGGTCCACGAATCCACATTGGTGCGTGCGCTCCTGCCCGCGTATGCCACTGGCCAGAACATCTGGGACGGCATCGGCATCCTGTATGCGTCGGATTATCTGATCGCCCCGGGCGTGTTCTACTGCCCGTCGCATCACGGCGAGCATCCGTTCGCGAACTATGCCCCCCACTGGCCCGTGCCGGGGACCGAGATCTTTGCAAACTATCAGTTTCGCGTTGGCAATGGCAACCAACTCGCGAGTCTGGGAGAGAGGGCCGTGATTTCCGATTCTCTCCGCACCCAGGCGGACTTCAATCACAAGATCGGCTGCAACTTTCTTCGCGGCGACCTGAGCGCGACGTGGTATTCAGACCCCGCCAGGGTGCTGATGGCGGGGTTGCCCGCCAGCGAGTCAGACCTTCAAGCAGCGGCCCGTGTGGCCGATGCTTGGGAAGTCCTCGACGGGATAGACGCCAACGGCGAGCCGCGATAAGGCTTGCTCCCGGCCGCGCAGCGCTGTCACGCGGAACCTTCTTCGCTCCGGTGCGTGTAGAGCAACAGACCCACTTGCCGTTGCCGGTGCCGGTGCCGACCTTGTCTCAACCGCCGCACGCGAGGTTCCATGTACATACCCTGCGTGCCAGCGTTCAGAACACTCGTCGCTTCTCGAATCAGATCGTGCCTGCTCGCGGCGATCTTCGCGTGCTTGGCCTGTTCGCCTGCCAGTGGACAGTTGACCGCGCAGCGGCAGTTCTGCGGGCTTGGTCGGCCCATACCCATCACGATCAGCCGCCCGGCCGCGGAGGACGATGCGACGCCCGACCTCGTCCCGCCCTTACTCGCGCCTACTGAGCCGGCCACCGCTGAGGCCCTCAAGATCGAGGTCGAAGTTCTGCGGGCCGCGACAGGTGAGGTCATCGATCGTTCGGTTACAGGCCCGGGTCCGACCGACCTGGTTCAACTGTTCCCCAAACTATGGGAGGCACCGGATCGGCGTGCGATGCTCGTCCAACTCCGCATCGACGGCCGGCGCACTGGGCCGGCGCTGATCCTCATCCCGATGTTCTCGCCCCCGCCGTACGCACCGCGCGTCGACCGAGCCGGCCTCCCGATGTT
>CAYMWG010000135.1:0-7644 GCA_964393765.1 uncultured Phycisphaeraceae bacterium | reverse complement strand
CTGGAGAAGGCCCGCGTCGCCGACCGCCTGCGCCGCTTGGCCGCGGCGTATGGCGAGCATCTTCAAGCGATCGCCCGTGACATCGAGGGTTCCGCGACCGACGATGAGGCCGCGACCCGTGTCCGGGTTCTCCTGGCCTCGCTCCCGGCCGATGCCGACCGCGAGTTGTTTTCCTCAAGATGAACGATGTACACGACCGCTCGATCGGCGCGAGCCTCGGGATCGGGGAGGATGCTGTTCGCCAGCGATGGTCCAGACTGTGCCGGGGTCTGCGGACACGCAGTGAGATCGGTGAGCGGTCGTCGGGTGCCCCGGGGTAAACTGTCGCTCGCGCTCCGGGCTCTGATGTCCGAGCGTCCAAAAACACATGAACCCCGGTGCAACTCCTGCCGGGGGTTCTCGCGGTGTCAAGATGTGGTGCGGGTCTCAGGCCGGGGTCTTGGTCTGCACGCGTCCGTTCGCGGCGAGGTCCGGGCTGACGATGACTTTGGGGGACGAGGCTGTGGCGTTCGTGGGCAGCGCTGCGGTCGGGAGGGTTTCGAGTTGGTCCTTCATCAGTCGGCCGACCTTGAACTTGACGGTGCGCTTGGGCGGGACCTTGACGGGGACGAGGGTCTTGGGGTTCTGCGCGATGCGTGCGGCCCGGTCCTTCACCTCAAATACACCGAAGTCTCTGAACTCCAGGCGGTTGCCCTTACCGAGTTCATCGATGATGCCGTCGAGGAACGACTGGATCACCTGCTTGACGTCTGCACGATGACAGTCCGTCATCCTCGTTGCGATCCTGTCAACGAGGTCTTTCTTCGTAATCGTGGCCATGGACTCGCTACCCGGTTATTGCCCGGCGATGCCCGCGCCTCCGTGCGCTGGGCCAACGCGCTTGTTTACCACCGACGATCCTTGTCAATCCGCTCATTGACCAGAACCAAACGGAGCATGAAACCAAACCGCGCGCATCCGAGGCAACGGACCGCCGACCTGCCGCGCTGGACCGCGTGAAGCGGGACACCTCGGCAATGAGTCAGTATCCTCGATTGGCAAAGGGCGGTCAATACCCAAGTTACAACCTTATGGGTCAGAATCGCGGAATTTCTGTCAGTTGACCCCCTTATTTTGGATACACCCCCATTCAGGGTGCTTACAAACATGCTCCGTGTTCGGGCTTTGAGCGAAGCAGGCACGATCCGGCTTGGTCGCGGACGCGATGTCGCGCTCCGGGCTTAGGGGGGCCAGCAGGGCGTACGCTCTCAGGGGCTGGCGCGAACTGGATACGAGGCGGTATGAATCACATCAGGTCCATTGTGGTGGGCGTGGATTTTTCACCCGCGTCAGCCAGCGCGATCCGGCAGTCTCTCAGGATGGCGGCGTGGACGCAGGCCCCGATCAAGGCCGTGCATGTGCTGGAGGGGCTTGTCCGGGCCGACCTATCGGGCCCGATGCTGATCACCTTGCAGGACTTGTACGATCAACTTGAACGCGAGGCGCAGGAAAAGTGGAAGCACTTTCTCGCGGCGATTCCGGAAGCGGCCGGGATGCCCCTGACGGTGGAACTGGCCGGGGTCGTCGCCCAACTGTCGCGCCACTCGCAGGAGCACGCGGGAACGCTGCTGGTGCTGGGGATCGCCGGCGGCAAGGGCAAGCGCGCGAGTTCGGCGGCCACGGGGTGCGTGCGGCGCTCGACCGCCGATGTGCTCCTCGTACGCCAGTCGGATTCCGGGCCGTTCAAGACGATCGTGGCGTGCGTGGATTTCTCGGCAACATCTCAGCGAGCGCTCGAACATGCTGTACGGATCGCCGCGCGTGACAACGCCTCGCTGTTCATCATTCATGCGTACACCGCTCCCTGGAAGCGGCTGACGTTGTCGCGTCCGGGTGTTCCGGCGGACATCGATGCCCGCTTCGGCCAGATGATGGTGGACCGGCTGAGAGAGTTCTGCGCGCCGTTCAGCCACGAACTGGGGTACGTCGCAACACAGTTCAAGGTCCTTGAGCACGACACGCACGGGCATGGGATCAGCGTGTTCACGGAACAGATCCTCGCGGACCTGGTCGTGCTGGGCAAGCGTGGTGAGGCCAACCTGCGCGACATGTTCCTGGGAAGCACGGCGGAACGGGTGATAGCCAGTGCGACGTGCTCGGTCCTGGTGGTTGGACCGTCGTAAGAGCATCGGGCGATGCGTGACTAGGGAACCACTTTGAGTCGTGATGGAGTCTGCCACACGAACCAGGATCCCACCTGCTGGGTCAGCGTGCTGCCGGGGTAGTAGGCGGCGATGGCTGTTGCGCCCAGGAACGAGGCGATCAGCATGAGCGTGATGACGAGGCGGGCGTTGGGGAGGCGGAGATAGAGGCGGATGGAACGGCTCCAGAAGAGGGCCAGCCACGCGCCGAGGATGAGGGCGACGCACCAATCCGCGTGAAGTACAGAGGAAGCGACGCTCCACGCAGTGCGCTGATATCCGGACCATGCCGTGATGCTGCTCTGGACCAGGTGCGCGCTGTGATGGATGAGGCCCACCACAAGCACGAGCGGCGGCAGAGGTGTCAGCGAATAGGCCCAGATGCGCAGCAGGTGGATGCGCCGGACGCGGATGAGCAGGAAGGTCTGGCGCAGGGCAAGGAACGGAAGTGGCATGAGCAAAACCCACGCGATGGCGAGGACGGACATGGGGCCCAGGGGGCGCACGTCGTGATAGGAGCCTGAGCCGACCGGCCATGCCGCGGCGAGCAGGAGGGTGTCGGTGCGCGAGGGCGAGATGATCGCGCCCGGCATGAACATGCGTCCACCGAACGCGTGCTCGCTCCAGGCGGATGTCGCGCCCGCGACGGCATATGTCAGGAGCAACGTGAACAGCGCGTACAGCACCAGCCGTCCGCGATGGATCGGAAGGGTGACAAGCACGCGCGACCAGAATCGGCGGGGCCGCAAAGCCCGTCGCCACGTTGGGGCGAGCGTCAGCGCGGCCGCACGCCGGGGGTTCTCGACCAGCCACTTGGGCATCTGGCGCGCGGGGTGGAGAAGGTCGCCCCAGCACCAGTCGAGGCCGCACTCGGGGCACCGGCCGCGCATCGGCCAGGCGTCGGCAACGCGGAAACTCGCGAGCGCTCCAGACTGGTCGTAGCCGCAGCGGGGGCAATCGACTGGCGCTTCGGCCGCGGTGGGGTCGTTCACGCTCGACGATATGCCATGGATGCATCGGCAGGGCGCGATGCAAGGCGAATGGACTGGCTGAAGCCCGTCCGGGAATAGGCCCAAGGGCACGGGATGACTGTTCGGTTCATTGAGTCACGCGGCGGGGGAGGAGCATCGGAAGTACAGTGCGCACATGAATCGCCCCTCAATGTTGCTCTTGTCGCTGCTGATCTTCCTTCCCGGCTGCATGACCCCCGGCGAGCCGTGGGACGGCACAGCAAGGTCGCTTGATGGGCGCGTGCTCAATGCGCCGCCGATCACGTTTGCCAAGCGCCCCGAACTCGATGCCAATCTGCGCGCGGCCAAGGCGGTGCTCGACGCAGACCCGACCTCCGAGGAGGCGATCATCTGGTATGGACGGCGGCTGGCGTACCTGTACAGGTACGCGGAAGCGCTCGGCACCTTCACCCGCGGCATCGAGTTGCACCCGGGCAGTTATCGCCTGCTGCGGCATCGCGGGCACAGGTACATCACCGTGCGGAGGTTTGACCTGGCGGAGAACGATCTGCGGCGAGCCGCCGCGCTGGCCGAGGGCAAGGCCGACCGGGTTGAGCCGGACGGAGCGCCCAACGCGGCGGGTGTGCCGCTGAGCACGGACCACTCGAACATCTGGTACCACCTCGCGCTCGCGCTGTATCTGCAAGGGAAGTTTGAGGAGGCCGAGCCCGCGTGGGCGAAGTGCGTGGAGATGCGCAGGACCAACGACGACACGCTGGTGGCGAGCGTCTATTGGCACTATCTGACGCTGCGGAGGTTGGGGCGGGACGCGGAGGCCGCGGCGGCGATTGCGATGGTGAACCCGGGCATGACGATCCTTGAGAACAAGAGTTACCACGCGATGCTGCTGGTGTTCAAGGGGGAGCGGAAGCGTGTGGAGCTCACGCGGGCGGTGCGGGCGGGAGAGTTGGACGCATCGACCGTCGGCTATGCGCTGGGCGCGGCATCGCTGCTGGAGGGCGATGCGGCCGGCGCGCGCGGGCACTTCGAGAAGGTGATCGCCACGACGATGTGGCCGATGTTCGGGCACATCGCCTCGGAGGCGGAGTTGGCGCGGATGAAGTGAGGGCCATTCCGCAATCCGCAATCCAAAAAACGCACTTCCTCGTTCACTCGCCGAAGTTCGGGTCGCCTGTCTGCGCCCAGTCGCGGCCCTTCTTGTACTCGCGGATGAACAGGCGTCCGGCGGTGTACTCGACATCGAAGTCACGGGTGCGGTTGTCGGGGATGTGCAGCAGGATGCTGTGGCCGGAGACCTCCGGAGAGTCCGGGACGAGCAGCCGCACGCGCTCGCCGACGTAGCCATCGGCGATGGGCGGGTGGTGGCGGAGTTGGCCACCGGGGGCGAGGATTGCGGATGAGTAGGGCGAGAGAGAGCCGTCCTTGAGCAGGTGGAGGTACTCCACGGTCAGAGACTTGCCGGTCTTGTTGGTCATCTCGACGCCGTGGGGCATCATGCAGCCGGGGAGACACACCGCGGCGAGAACAAGGACGGGCATGAGGGTTCGCATCAGGGGCTCCGGTTGCGGCGGGCCGCCGCGATGTTCAGTGCTCATCCGGCGGCTCGCGCCGGAGCACGAGGACGCGCAGGTCTGGGAGAACCTTAGCGACCGTGACATGGAACCGCTCGCCGGTGCGGTCGATATCGCGCAGGAACTTCGCCTGATCATACTCCCCGTGGAGTTCAACGACGGCGGCGTGCACGCGTGGGAGCCAGGCCGCGCAGTCCCCGAAGAGTTCCTGCTCCGCCCCCTCGATGTCGCACTTGAGCAGGTCGATCCGGCGGCCCGAGAGCCCGAGGGCCTGGAGCAAGGAGGGAAGCGTGACGGCGTCCACAGCGCCTGCGGACGTGTCGCGATCTTCTTCCAAAGCGGCGTCCGCGCCCATCGAGTATGCCCACTCGCCCCTGGTGCGGTCCAGATTGACACGCCGTTCGCGGGCGGCGACGCAGGCCTCGACCAGCGTGGCTTTCCCGGAGAATGCCCAACCCTCGATGTTCCGGCGGCACATAGCCGCGTTGGCCGTATCGGGCTCGACAGCGACAACCGTGGCGCGCGGCCAGTGCTCCAGCCAGAGGCGTACGCTGTAGCCGACGTTCGCTCCGAGGTCAACGATCAGCGGAGACTCGCCGAGGTCCAGTCCTAGGACGTGGGCATACTCGCCGAGGGCATAGACCTCCTCAAGCACATGAAAGTCCGTCGTGCCGAGGCGCGCAAGGAACGTCCCGGGGCGACCGGCAAGAGAGATGGCACGCACGGCCCCGCGCCCCGGCAGTGGGGCGTTGGGAATTCGCAGGAGCACTCGGTTATAAACGTGCAGCATCCACGAGCCCAGCGTTTCGAAGCGGACGCGCTCTCGCCAACGGTCGCCGAACGCCCGGAAGATGCTGCGCGAGGCCATGCTCTCAGATTCCTGCGTCCGATTGTCGAACGCCATGCCAGCCAGACCGTCCCCTCTATCGGATGAACCCGTGTCAACCCCTGAGCGTACGGTGATCGCACGCGCGAGCTGGATTCGCCCCCGCCTGGCGCGCGGGCCGATATGGTTGAGAGCCCGGAGTGACCCCGGTCAGGGAGCGCATGGCCTCATCCGATCGACCCCCAGCCAGCGTCGCGGTGCCCGACGGAGATCCGGCGCACGACCGCCCGCGGGCCGTTGAGATTGCACCGGTGCCGGGCATGAGCAGCCTTGACGGCTCGGGCTTGATCCCGGAGAGTATTGGCCTGACCGGGAGGACCATCCGAGGACTTGCCTGGTTCATGACGAACGTCCTCCTGGGCAAGAGTCTCGCGTTCGCGTCCTTTTTCGTTCTGGGTAAGGCGCTGTCGAAGGAGGACTTCACGGTCTACGTCTCCGCGTTCGCGCTGGCGGCGTTCGCCCAGGTCTTCCGCGATGGCGGGGCGATCTACCTCATCCCACAACGCGGGGAATCGCAGTATCACCGAGTCGCGGGCCCCGTTTTCTGGATGGCGATGGCTTTCAATATGGCGGTCGCGGCGGCGTTGGCAATCGGCGCGCATCCCGCCGCGAAGGCATTTGATGATCCGCGCGTCGCGTTGATCCTCTGGATCGTTGCCGTCTCGGTTCCCTTGAACACGCCCGCGACGATGTTCTCGGCCATCCTGCAGATGCGTATGCGGTTCGAGGCGGTCTCGCGCATCGGCATGGTTTCATCGGTGGTGCGGAACACCGCCATTATCGCGCTGGCCGTGGGCGGCGCGGGGCCGCTGAGTTTCGTCCTACCCCTTCCTTTTCTGGCTGTTCTTGAGGGCGTGATGGGGTACGCCGCAGTCCGAGACCCCGTCTGGCTGCGCAAGCCCGCGCTCGCGATGTGGGGAGAACTCTTTGGGGCCTCGAAATGGCTCATCCTCACGGTGATCGCCAACGCGGGCGTGAACCAAGGCGCGTATCTCGCCCTCGCGGCGTTGACACCCAGAGGCTCGACGGCGGTGGGGGTCTTTTTTTTCGCGTATAATCTTGTTCTCCAGGTCGATGCGTTGTTGAACTTCGCCGTCAGCTACGTGCTGATGGGCGCGTTCTCAACCATCAAGGACGACGCTGCCAGGCATCGTGCTGCTACCGTCCGCGCGGCCCGGGCGCTATCGCTAATCGCCACCCCCGCCACCATCGGCCTCGCGGTGGTCGCGGCACCCCTCGAAAGGCTGGCCTGGGGCGGCAAATGGGAGGAGGCGGTCTTCACGATCCAGGTCGTCGCACTCTTCTGTGCGTGGCGGATCGTGCTCGCCGTTCCCTTCTCCGCTACGCAGGCGATGGGCCTCTGGAGATACAACGCGATACTGATGATCATCGCCGGAGCGGGCACGGTCGCGGCGATTGCCGCGGGGACCGTCATCCGGCCCGATGCCGACACCGCCGGCATCGCGATGGGGCTTTTCATGTTCCTGGGATTGGGCTGGGTCTACGTCCTGGGGATGCGCAGGACCGGCGTTTCCGCGCGAGCCGCGATCGGGGCGGTGGCGCGGTGCTGGCTCATCGGCGTGATCGCCGCGGGCCTCACGGTCTGGCTCGCGCATCTTTTTCGCCGCCCACTCTCCTCTCTCGGAGAGGTCGCGGACGGCATCGGGCACAGCGCTGCCCACACCGTCTCGGCATGGTTCGACCTTGCGCCGCAAACCGCGTCCAAACTCGGGCACGATCTGGCAAACATCTCCGGTGCCAGCGTCGAAATGTTGCTGCTGGGCGCGACCTTCACCAAACTCTTCCTCGTCGGTCTCCGGCTGGGTGCGCCCGCCGCCGTGCGCGATGCGCTCTCACTGGCTCCCGCACGCGTCCGACCACGCTTGGAGCGGTTGTTCTTGATCCGGGCCGCGTGAGCCACGCCTGCTGTGCGGTCCCAAAACGGACAAGGGCCGGTCTTTCGACCGGCCCGTCGCCCGGAAAGGGGATCGTTTGCCCGCGCTGTCCCGCCTCCCTTCCCCGGTGTGTGGCGGGAA
>CAYMWG010000134.1:0-7676 GCA_964393765.1 uncultured Phycisphaeraceae bacterium | reverse complement strand
ACCCAGCGTTGGGGCAAGCATCGCGCACACCGTCCCGAAGATTGTGATCAACGGGATTGTCCGCACCCCCGCCAGCGCGGAATCCGCCCGCTCGCGCTGCACGCCGACCAGCATCCCCAGCGCACCGGAAATGGCCAGGGCTATGAACGCCTGCATCACGTCCATGCAAGACAGCATATCCGATCTCCCCTCAGGTGCGATTCCCGGCATTCGCCTCGCGACGCGATCTCCTTCGGCTGCCTCGCAGCGTCCCCAGGCCTTGTAGCCATGGTTTTGATCGCCGCAAGCCTCGCGAGCCTCGGCATGTTGGAGACCCTGAAAGGACGGCACTTCTGAACAATTTGAACGCCACCGCTGACTCCAGAATCCAAAGCCGAGCCCTTCCCCCTATCCTCCCGTCCCATGGCCAAAGCGCTCTCGACAGCCACTACCGAGTTTGAGAAACTGGACCGCTGCGCGGACCTCGACCACCGGCCTCGGGTGCTGCTGGGGAAGATGGGCCTCGACGGGCACGACCGCGGCGTGAAGGTCATCGCCCGCGCGCTGCGAGACTCGGGTGTGCATGTCATCTATTCGGGCCTGTGGCAGACGCCGCGATCGCTGGCGGTGTCGGCTCGCGATGAAGATGTGGACGTGATCGCCGCATCGATGATGTCCAACTCGCACCTGGTGCTCGGGCCGAAGTTGATCGAGTCGCTGAAGGAACTCGGCAGGCCGGACATCCCTGTGTACATGGGCGGGATCCTGCCGCAGGCGGACCTGCCGGGGCTGCTCGCACAGGGCGTCGCCAAGTGCTTTACCACCGGCACGGGCCTGCTCGACATCGTTGAGGCGGTACGTGGCGCGGTGCGGCCGTACGCCTCGAAGGTCTCCAGTGGCGCTGCCGCGCAACTCGCCCGCGATATCTCGCTGGTTCACGCGGGTCGCGCCTCCGGATCGACGGGCCTGCGCGCGGGCGCGAGTCGCCGCCGCCCCGCACGCGTCCTCGGCATTACCGGCTCGCCCGGCGCGGGCAAGTCCACGCTCGTCGCCCAACTTGTGGGCGAGTACACCCGCCGCGCCAAGGCCGACGCCTCGATGGGCAGGTGCGCGGTGCTGGCGTTCGACCCGATGAGCCCGATCACCAGCGGCGCGCTGCTCGGTGACCGTCTCCGGGTCGATTTCAACAACCTCGACGAATCGGTCTACTACCGCTCGCTGGCGATCAGCGGCGAAGATTACCACGGCGTCAACGAGATCGTGGAGTTGATCGGGGGCGTTGAGGGGGCCCGAGTGGCGGGAGGCCCGGACGGCCTCGCACGCTACGAGACCCTGTTCATCGAGACTGTCGGAGCGGGCCAGAACGAGACCAAGATCCGCCAGCACGTCGATCGGACCGTTGTGGTTCTCACTCCCGGCATGGGCGATGCCGTGCAGATGGACAAGGCCGGCATCCTTGAGATCGCGGACATCTTCGTCTGCAACAAGGCGGACCACCCTGGCGAGAACGAACTGGTCCGCGACCTGCGCGACATCGCAGGTCGCCGGCCGGTGTTCGAGACTGTCGCGACCCGCGGCCAGGGCGTGCCTGAACTGCTCGATGCGCTGATGGTCTGAGCCAGATCGCGAGTGCAGGCGATGCCCGCGCCGGGAGCGGTTGTGCTGTTCGCCGCCGCGGTCGCCATGATGCTCCGCCACCGAGAACTCCGGCCCGCCTGACCCCCCACTTCCCGCGAGTATCCATCCGCCGCCGTCCGGGGAGAACATGCTCCCCGAACGGCGGTTTTTCGTTTCAAGGCCGATGCGCCTGCGAAACCTACCATCACTTCATGCCGCAGCACACGCTCCAGTGCATGGAGGTCTGGGGAGGCAATCGCGCAGTCGAGAACGGCGTGGTGATGCCGGGTCTGGACGCCTGGGTATTCAGCCGCCCGTACGTCGGCACCGCCGCGCGCGGGAGCGCAGAGGACACCTCTCGCGGCGGGGATATCCACTACGTCACCTGCTGCGCAACGGGGCGAATCACGCGGATCGTCGTCGCCGATGTCTCCGGGCACGGCGAGAAGGTCGCCGACACGGCGGTGGAGTTGCGACGGCTGCTGGGCCGGTTCTCCAACTATCTCGATCAGGAAAAGGTCGTCGCGGAACTCGACCGGCGATTCCTGCAACTCGGTGAGGCCAACGAGCGCCATGCCGGGCTGTTCGCAACGGCGGTGATCGCGACGTACTGGTCTCCGACGGAGGAGATCACCCTCTGCAACGCCGGGCACCCGCGCCCGCTGCGATACTCGGCATCGGCAAAGCACTGGGAGTTGATCATCCCCGGTCAGGGCGATAGCGCCAAAGGCCCGACGAATCTGCCCCTCGGCATCGGCGTTGATGCGTGCCACCCGCAGTCGGCGTTCCGGCTCCGGCGCGGCGACCTGCTGCTCTTCTACACCGATTCGCTGATCGAAGCCCGGCGTGCCACGGGCGAGCAACTCGGCGAGGCGGGGCTGCTTGCGCTGATGAAGGGCACCGACCCTTCGCGTCCAGAGGCGCTGGTCCGCGACCTGCTGCGCGTTGTGGGCGAGTGGCGAGACGGGGGTAGCGGCGCCGCGCTGCACCACATAGACGCCCTGCCGGAGTTCGATGATGATGTGACGCTCGTGCTTGTCCGCCCGAACACGCTGGGGCCACGCCCCTCCCTGGGTCTGAGCCTGCTCGCCGCGTACCGCATCAGTTGCCAGTTCCTCAAGTCGCTTGTGAACCGCGACGTCGTGATGTCGTGGCCGCAGGTCCGGCGCGACCTCATCATGGGCTCGTTCTCCAAAGGAGCAAACGGCCAGATGGACGACAAAGCCGGGTGATCATCGCGTGTTCAGGCGTTCGCGCCGACTGTTCCGCTGCGCGACTGAACCACGGCCGTGCCGAGGTTGAACGCCGCGTGAACCGCGCGAAGTCCCGCTTTGCCGTCCGCCTCATCGACCAGGCAGGAGATCTTGATCTCGCTCGTGGTGATGTTGGCGATGCGGATGCCCGCCTCGGCGAGTGCCTGGAACATGCGGGCCGCGACGCCGGGCTGGCTTTGCATCCCAACGCCCACCGCCGAGACCTTTGCCAGGCCAAGGTCCTCGTGGACTGTGCCCTGGCCGATCGTCGCGACGACGCTCTCGACCAGGTCGCGGACCTCTGCAAGGTCAGTCTTGTCCACGGTGAACACGATGCCGCAGGTGGAGCCTCCTGCCGCCCCCCCGCTTCCACCGTCGGTGTCGGCCTGGATGATGTCATCCACGCTGATCGCTGCCGCGGCGATCTTCTCGAAGATGTCGCGCTGGATGCCGGGCCGGTTCGGAAGGCCGGCGATGGTCACACGTCCGATGTCGGTCTTGAGCGCGACGGTGGTGACGGCCTGTTGCGTTTCCATGGAATCTCTCCCGTCGCAGATCAGCGTGCCCGGCCCGTGCCTCATCGCGTGCAGCACTCGGATGGCGACGCCCGACTTTCTTCCCAGTTCGACCGCGCGCAGGTGCATGACCTTCGCACCCTGCGAGGCCGCCTCCATCATTCCCTCGTACGAAATCTGCTCCAGCAGCCGGGCATCCTCGACGATGCGCGGGTCGGCGGTGTAGACGCCGTCCACATCGGTGTAGATCTCGCACTCGGCATCGCCCAGCGCTGCGGCCAGCGCAACGGCCGTCGTGTCCGACCCGCCCCGCCCGAGTGTGGTGACATCGTCGAAGCCGCCCGAGGGGTTGTTGTACACGCCTTGAAAACCCGCAACAACGGGCACGCGTGTGCGCTGGAACTCGTGGACCACTCGGCGCGGGTCGATCCCGGCGATCCGTGCCCGCGAGTGCGCACCATCCGTGCGGATGCCGCACTGCCCGCCCGTGAGACTCACCGCCGGTATGCCCATCCCTTGCAGTGCCATCGCCATCAGGGCCATGCTCACCTGCTCGCCGGTGGCGAGAAGTTGATCCATCTCGCGCCGATCGGGGGCGGACGCGACCTGGCCCGCGAGTTCGATGAGGTGGTCGGTGGTGTCCCCCATCGCCGAGACGACGACCGCAACGCGTTTCCCGGCCCTGACCGCCTCCGCGACGCGGGTCGCGCAGTGCTTGATGCGGGCCGGGTCCGCGACGCTCGAGCCGCCGAACTTCTGAACAACCGTCGTCACACGCCGCTCCTCTTGGGCTGGGATGCTAGTCGCCGCTGCTCCACGACACTCTCATCCGGCGGGACCGAAAGCACGCCCGCGGGGTCAAACTTTGCCCAGGCCACCCCCCACCGCCCGCACTCCCCGCACACGCCGCAGAGGCGAGGCCCGGTACGCTCGCACCACCAGCAGGCACCCTGACCGCCCGCGAACGCGGCCTCGCCGCGCACCGGACGCGGGAGCGGGGCACCGAGATCAACGGCCAGGTCCAGCAGTTGCGCATCCGAAAAATCCGCGAACGGGGATTCGATCCGAATGCTGGCAGGTCCACCCGGCCCCGGAACGCGCGGCAGGTCGATCGCCGCCAGATGCGAAATGACGTTCGCCCGGTCCATCGCGTCAATAACCGCTTGTGAGTTGTCGCAGCCGAGTTGCACGGGCCAGACCACTCTCGACAGGCCGCGCCCGATTGCGAGTAAGCAGGCTGATAGAAGCAGCGCGTTCTGACCGGGAGCGCCCGACCCATCGACGCGGACGGGAGGCTCCGCCGTCAGCAGCCCAAGGCCGCTCAATAGGGCCTGCCGCTCGATAGCGGCGCGGGCCTGTGGCTCGCGTCCCGGGCAGGACCAGATGGCCCCCCCGCGGCTCTTGGCCGTGTCGCCGCGGATGACCGCTTCGAGTTCCTCGCGGATTCGGATGGGCGAGGCTGCCGAGCGGTGATGGTCGGCAAGGGCGACCTCCCTCCAGACCGCGACCGTCGAGGCAGGGCCGCCATCGGAGATCACCAGAGCGTGGTCGGCGTGTTGGGGGTGTGGTGCGGGCACGCCCAGTTGATCGACGCGAAGGCCTGAGGTGCTTGAGAAGCGTCCCCGTTGACACTGTTCACGCCAAGCGTTAGTATGCTCCGCATGATCGTTAGTTTTTCCGACCGCCAGACCGAGGCTCTTTTTCGATTGGAAAAGGTGCGGCGGATCGACCACCGCGTCCAGCGTGCGGCGTTGCGGAAACTGTTGATGCTTGAGGCTGCAACGGCGCTGGATGACCTCCTTGTTCCGCCCGGCAACCGTCTTGAAGCGTTGAAGGGAAGCCGCGCCGGGCAGCACAGCATCCGGGTGAACGACCAATGGCGGATCGTGTTCGCCTGGCGCGACGGGAACGCCCACGGCGTGGTGATCGTGGACTACCACTGACAAAGGAACGCACCATGCCCGCAAAGCACAAGCCTGTTCATCCCGGCGAGATTCTGCGTTACGAGTTTCTCGAGCCCCTTGGCATCTCCATGTACCGGCTCGCCAAGGACACCGGGATGCCCGCCGACCGCGTTGGGCGACTGGTCAAGGGGACGAGGGCGTTCACGGGCGATACGGCTCTGCGGCTTTCGCGGTACTTCGGGACCACTGCGGCCTTCTGGATGAACCTGCAGGCGAGATACGACCTCGACACCGCCGCATCGGAAGTGGGGAAGGCGATTGAGCGGAACGTCCAGCGCTTCAAGGCCGCGTAAGCATCCGAGTGGCGGTGTCGCCGATGCCTGCATAGGGCAATCTCGAAGCGATCTTAAAAGTGAGCGATACAGGGCTCGAACCTGTGACCTCATCCGTGTCATGGATGCGCGCTAGCCAACTGCGCCAATCGCCCAAGGATTATCCGGGGAACCGTTCCCCTCGAAGCATCGGGCCGGCCTCTCGACCGGCCCGACGGTTGACTGCAAGTATAGCCCGGCAACAAACTTGTGCCCAATGTGCGGCGACCGCAAGACCGCTTACCGGACCTTCAAGGGCCGAGACCGTTCAGTTCGTGTCCACGATCACAACTTCGACACGGCGCGAGGCGGGCTTGGACGCCTTGGGCTGCGAGGCACCCATGCCAACGGTCGAGATCGAGCCGCGGGAGATGCCCTTGGTGCTCAGGTAGTCGCGCACGGCATCGGCACGGGCCTTGGAGAGCGCCTCGTTGCTGCCCCACTTGGACTTGCGGATGGGGTCCGTGTCCGTGTGCCCCTCAATGCGCACCGTCGCGCCCGAGTGCTGGCGGATCTGCGAGACCACGCGGTCAAGGTCCTTCTTCGCGGAGGACTTCAGGGTCGCCTGGCCAGCCTCGAACAGGATGTCGCCGGAGATGGGGATGACGGTCTCGCGCGTCTGGCGGCCCGGGCCGTTAGGCCTGCCGCCATCGGTCCAGCCCGCATCGCCTGTGTCCATCGGCTGGGCCTTCGCCGCGGCGATCTGCTGCTGCATCGCCCCCAGGTTGGTCTCCATTTGCGCGGTGCGGTCGCGGAGCGCCGCGTTCTCCTGCATCAACGCGGCGTTCTCGTCCTTCATCGCGTTGTTGCATCCGCCAAGGAAGATGCCAAGGCCGACCGCGGCCAGTCCTGCAAGTTTGCCGGCAAGTCCGAGGGAACGACGGGAGTTGGTGTGAACACGGGTGGTCATCGCTTGTGTCTCCATTCTCTGCGATTCATGTGCAGAAGGGTTGTTCGTGTCGCCCCCGGCTCCGCCGGGTTTTCTAGCGCGTGAACAGTATGTGGATCGGCAAATTCAGCATCAAACATGCACTGACAGGAAGCCGAAGCGGAACCGGACGCTCCGAGGGGCGCCAGTATACCCGAATCGCGGGGCGTTTTTTTGGGAAGTTGTGCGCCGCCACGAGCATCCTTGCCGCAAGTCCAGAAGCACCGGCGGATTAGCCTTTCCTCGCGACTGTGCGAAAAACCTTGGCAAGCGCGGCAGCGCGGCGTGGGTCCACAGGATTGCTCCACAAACCTCCGCGTTTCAGCCACGACCCCACGATCAGGGCGTCGGCGTGTTCGAGTAACTCCGGGATGCTCTCGGGTACTACTCCTGATCCGACCAGCAGCGGGAGTTTGGAGCCTTGGCGCGCCTCAGCAAGGTCCTCCGGCCGGGTCGGCCTGCCCGTGGCGGTGCCGGTGACGATCAGGCCATCGGCCCCGAAGAACTCTGCCCCAGCGGCGGCATCGGCGATCGGGATATCCGCCGTCAATGCGTGCGACGCGTGCTTCTTCTTGATGTCGCAGAGGATCAGCACACGCTCCGCGCCGATCTGCCGCCGGTACCGCAGCAGCGGCCCGGCCTCGGCCGTCGCGAGCAGCCCCTCATCGGCGACGTGCGCGAACACAAAATTCTCGCACCGGATGAACTGAAGCCCCGCCGCCTGAGCGATCGCCAGCGCCTCGCGGTTGCCGCCCGAAAGTACCTGAACCCCCACGGGCAACTCCCCCACTGCCTCACGGACGGCCTGAGCGACCACGGTCATCGCGGCCACCGTCTCCGGCCCGTGCTGCTGATGCACATACGGCCGGTCGTGCATGTTCTCGACGATGAGGGCGTCGAAGCCCGCCCTTGCCAGAATGCGGGCCTCGGCCGCGGCGAGGCGCGCCAACTCCGCAACACCAAGGCGCGACCCCGGCGAGCCGGGCGAAGGATGCTTCGTTGCGCCAGCCGCCGGGGTGGGACCACGACACATAGACCTGGGCGGCGCGGACGGGTCCGACGCCGTACTCGTCGAGGAGTTACGGTGCGACGGTCTCGACGAGTACGGC
>CAYMWG010000133.1:0-7676 GCA_964393765.1 uncultured Phycisphaeraceae bacterium | reverse complement strand
GTTCGACAACTGGAACGACTTCGGGTTTCGTGTCGTTCAGGTCCCTGGGCCATCGGCCGTCGCGCTGCTGGCGATCGGCGGGGCATTCGGAGGGATGCGCCGGAGGCGGTGAGTCAGCGCGGCGAGTCAGCGCGGCGGGTAGTAATCGGGGTGTCCTGCGCGCATGTCGCCCGCGCCGGAGGACCGATTGACAGGCCGACCGGTGCGCATCGCAGTTCAATGGCGCGCCCCTCGCCGCGAGGCTTCGCGCCGAGGGCATCGAGTATCTCCACTTCCCGGAACTCGACGGACTGCGCGAGCCGCGTCATGCCTCCCGCAACGACGCCTGGAAGAACGCCGCGTTTCGAGGCTACGCCGACCACATGGAGAGGCCCGAGTTTGCCCGCGCCCTCTCCCGCCTCATCGCACGAGCCAAGCAGGCTCGTACGGCCATGATGTGTGCTGAGGCGTCTTGGACGAATGTCACCTGGGCCTGATCGCCGATGCGCTCAAGGTCGCCCACTGGAGAATGATCCACCTCCGGCCCGGCTTCGATCCAGTCGAGCACCGCTTCACCCACGCCGCAAATGTGAATGCCGGCTCGCTCAGTTATCGCGTGACCCGCGAGGAGCAGGCGATCTTTGAGTGAAAGCCGGGCTTCTTCAATCAGCGCTCCTCAAGTCCTCATTTGCGGGCCCGTGCAGAAGTTTGCCGGTTCGCTCGAACCGAGATGCGTGGCACGGGCAGTCCCATGTCTTTTCGACGCTGTTCCACCTGACAAGCCCGCCCAGATGCGGGCACACGGCAGACAGGCGGGTGCATTGGCCCGACTCATTCTTGTACACCGCCAGGTGGTTCACGCCGCTCGCCACGATCGCCCCGGTGCCCGGCGCAATCTCCGCCTCCGAGCGCACATCACCGCGGCGCAGCCAGTCGCGATACTGCGCGACTGCGTTCAGGTTCTCACCCGCGTATGCGCCCAGCGCGTGCATACCAATCTTGCGCGCGGGGTCATACAGGTCCGCCCACGGGTTGGTCCGGCCCGCGATCAGGTCGGGGATCAGCATCGCGCCGATCGCGCTGTGCGTCATCCCGTTCCCCGAGTCACCTGTCACCATGTACACATTCCTGGGACCCACCGGGCTGTGCCCGATATAGCCAAGACCATCGGCGGGCTCCATCACCTCGCCCGACCACCGATTCACCACCTCGCGGCACATCGGAAGGTGCTTCCTCGCCCACGCTTCCAGACGCACAAAGGGTCCATCCCCATCGGGACCCTGCCCGGTCTTGTGATCCTCCCCCCCAAGAAGCAGGAGGTCTTGCGGGGACGAGCCCGCGTTCGATCCACGCTCCTCCGCGGGGACCAGGCGGATGTAGTTGTAAAACTCGTCATCCTCCCACGGTCCGTCCCACAGCAGGATCGGCGGCAGCACGCCCCGCTCGACCGCAAGGGCGAGCACATAGGTCTGGTACCCGCTCTGCTTCGTGTGCATGGCGAGCGTGGTGTTCATCGGTGTGTTCGTCGCCACTACCACATGCTGGCACCGGACCACGGGGCCGCCCGATGTCTGCACGATTGCCTCCGCTCCGCCCTTGATGTCCTTGACGTGCGTGTGCGAATGTATCCGCACACCCTCGCGCGCGATCTGCTCCGCTATCCCGCTCAGGAGCCGGAGCGGATGCATCTGGGCCTGCTCGGGGAACCGAAGCACGCCCCCCTGCCACATCCCCCCCGGCCACAGCGCCGGCAGCGCAGCCACGCGCTGCGTCTCAACTCCTGCCCGCCGGGCGGCCGCATTCTCCTCTTCAAGCAACTCCTCCCGTTTCGCGCTGTGCCGCTCGTTCACCACCAGGTAGCCGTCCAGCCGCTTCCACCCGCATTCGATGCCGCGCTTCGTTACCACAGCCTCGATGTGCCGGATCGCCGCGCTGTGGCTCTCCGCCGCCAGCCGCGCCCCGTCCTTGCCGTGCAGGCGTTCCAGTTCCGTGTAGCGATCGTCGAGCGCGTTCACCACATGCGCGGTCGTCCGACTGGTTTCGCCGCGCGCGACCAAGCCCGAATCGAGCACGATGACCCGCCGCCCCTGGGATGACAGTTGCTCCGCGATCAGCAGACCAGCAATCCCCGCGCCCACGATGCATACATCGCACTCGGCATCCGCGGCGAGGGGCGCCGCTCCCTGGGGGCTGGCGTCAAGCCAGACCGGCTGATGAAGCGTTGACATCTACCGCACTCCTGCACAGTTCGCCGCCCGGCGCATGAATCAGGTGCAGTCTCACTGGCGCGTTAGGCTTCCGCATGACCTAAACGTGAACTTCACTAACCACTCCTTCACCCACCACTCGTCCTTTCTACGGAGGACGGGGGGTCCGGCTGGGCCCGTTCGGACCTGAAGCCGCTCAAAGGATGCCCTCGAGTCGTGGGGCGCGGCGTACCCGGCGCATGTCGGGGCCCAAGCCGCCGCCGAGGCGGGGGGCGCGGCCCGGCGCGAACTGGAGAAGCAGGTCCGGCCCGTGTCCAACTTCATCCAGCGCTACCCCAAGACCAGCAACACCGACCGCGCCGAGATCGGGATCACTGTGCGCAGTGGCACCGGCTTTCCAGCCGGTGTTCCCCGCACGCGCCCGGTCGCGCTGGTGGATTCGCCCGCCCGCCTCACGCACCACTTGCGGCTGGTGGATGAATCGACGCCGACCCGCCGCGCCCGGCCCGCCGGAGTTCTGGGCGCGGAGGTGTGGAGTGCGACGGTGGCGGCGTGAGGCCGGGGAATGGATTCATGGATTTCGCGGTTTTCACGGATTGAGGAGAGGAGAAGAGAAGCGGCAGGACAAAGGACAGAATCAAAGGAAGCGACCCTGGGCGAGTCTGCGCGGGGCCCGCGCACGGGGGCTCGCCTCGCGTCGTTGCTCCCGGTCTTCATCGCGTGCGCTTCTCTCCACGCAAACCTCGAAATCCACGGCTGCCGCCCCCGCGCGCGAAACAGGCCGCGGCGTCCCGCGGCCCGTGCAAGGGATAGGAGAGTCGCGGCCGATCAGCGGCGGCGGCGAAGAGCGACCAGCCCGCCTAAGCCGAGCAGCGCGGCGGCACCGGGGGCGGGGATGGTGAAGATCTCGCCGCCCCAGTAAAGGATGCCGGAGGGGGCGGTGGGGTCGGTCTGCCGGGCGTGGATCGCCTGCAGGAAGTTGCCGGCGCTGTCGAACTGCCAGAGCTCGCCGAAGCCGAAGCCCAGGGTGTTCTCCACATGCGCGTTCATCCAGAAGGTGCCGTCGGACTGGTCGTAGGCCAGGGCGGTGTTGCGTTCGGAGCCGACGCCGGCGTTGTTCACCACCAGGAACGAGCTGATCTCGACGCCCGCGGAGCTCCACTTCCGCACCCGCCCGGCCGCGCCGCCCAAGACGTAGTCGCTGGTCCAGATGTTGGCGCCATCCCAAGTGATGCCCTGCGCGGTCGAGGCGTCTTGGCCGAAGATGTTGAACATCAGCGTGCCCGCGCCGCTGAAGTCGGCGCCGTAGCGGAAGACGCCCGCGTTGCCCCCGAAGCCGTGGACGATGTAGGAGTTGGTCCCGTCGAAGGCCGCGTCGATGGCGCGCCCGTAGCCCGCGTGGGCCGAGGGGTCGAGGCTGACGGGGCCGACGACGCCGCCAGCGAAGGTGTACTCGCTGCCGGGCGAGGCGGCCGAGCCGCCGAAAAAGCCGCCCTTGACGCTGCGGACGGTATTAGTGTTCCCGTCCACGATGATGGGACCGTCGGCGCCGCCCGCGGGGTTGGTAGCGAAGCTGCCCGCCAAGGCCCCGCCCTGGAACTGCCAGACCCGGTTAAAGCCGCTCTCGTCGGTGACGTAGTAGCGGCCGGACTGCGCATGGCCCGCGGCGGCGGCGCACGATAGAACGGTGAACGCAATGATAAAACGCTGCATGTCTTCTCTCCTCAAACCGTGCCCGGCCCTACCGTCCAATGCCACCCGCGGAAAGGGTGTGTGCCGACAACGCACCACCCCCAACAAGAAGGTGGGATCGGGCAATCGCGGAGTCGGGGCCGCGTGAATGGGCGATGGGGCCGGGCTCTCTCTCCGACTGTCGTCAATATACCACATCCCGCGCGCGGGCACAACCCCGGGCTTACGGGTCTTGCAACTTCTTGACGATCTCCTCAACCGCCGAGCCGTCGTAGTGCGGCAGGGCAAGGCGCTGCGCCGGGGGCGGGATGCCGTCTCTTTCGTTCGACCCCAAGCGCGTCGGCCAGTCGGCCCACTACTTGGCCGGCTGGATCAACACCCGCGGCGAAGAAGGCCCGTGGTCGGAGATCACGACGGCGACGGTGGCGGCCTGAGCCGCGCCCGTGGTCCGATCTTCCCCGTTCTCCGCGGCTCGTACATACGCGGCGGCAGCGGCGGCGCTCATGACGAACTCTCCGTCCCCGGCTCGCCGCAGCATGGCGCCGATCGACGCCATCGGCTCATCCTTGAGGATGTACCCCGCCGCGCCCGCGGCGAGCGCGCGGCCGATCACGTCTGGCTGGCAGTGGCCGCTGAACATGACCACGGCGGTCTCCGGCGACTCGGTGGCGAGACGGGGGAGCAGCGCGAAGGTGTCGGTGCCGGGCATCTCCACATCCAGGAGCACCACCGCGGGGCGGTGCCGCGCCACCAGCGCGGCGGCGGCCTCTCCCTCTTCCGCCGACCCGAGCCAGCGCAGCGTACCGTTGTCCCCGCACCAGCGCCGCATCGCCTCGGCGGCGGGCACGTTGTCGTCGACCATGATGAGCCCGACGGATTCGGCTTGCTCGTCCATGGGTCAGCCCTCCCCCGTCCGCGGCCGCGCGTCGCCGGCCTCCGCGGCCAGGGCTTGGCGCAGGTCGTTGGGTGTGGGCATCGCCGGCAATCGCACGACCCGTGCATCGCCGCCGTCGCCGGGACGATCGTCGCCGCCCCCACCGTTTGACGCGGGCGCTCCCAGCATCACGACGCGGCGCTCGCTGTGCCCGTCGAGGTACATGGCTACCCGCGCGGGGTCGGGGTCATCCACGATCCAGAGCGCGGCCTCGGGGATGATGTCCGGTGGTGTGCGGAGCGGCGAAACGTCGAGCTGCTCAAGGAAGAGGCACGCCAGCGAGGCTGTGCGGGGGTGGCGGATCGAGACGGCCGCGGTGAGCGAGCGCGCCAGCGATGCCGTGCATTGATCCGCGGCGGGCGCGAAGGGAACGGAAAGGGTGAACGTGGCACCCTTGCCGGGGGCGGACTCCACGAGCACGCGCCCCCCCGCCGCCTCGACGATGCCCTTCACCATGCCCAGCCCCATGCCCGTCGAGATCGTGCGCCCCTTGGTCGAGAAATAGGGCTCGAAGCAGCGGGCCAGCACCCCGGGTGCCATGCCCGGTCCGTCATCGCTGACACGCACCAGAACGACGCGGGCGCTCCCCGGCGGCTCCGCGACCTCCGCCGAGACCCCGATGCGCCCACCCTTCTGCGCGGCCATCGCCTCCGCCGCGTTCTGCACAAGATTGAGGATCGCCTGGGCCAGCCGGTGGGCGGGAATGGGGACGCCGACGCCCGGGGGCATGGAGCATTCCACGGTGATGTGCCGCGGCACGGCGGACCGGAAGAGCGCAGTGGTCTGCGAGCACCACTGCGCCAGGTCGGCCACGGGGGCCGAAGCGCCGGCGCGCTCGGGGTCCATCGCCAGGAGCCGCATCCCCGCGGAGAGGTTGTTGAGGTGCTCGATGCCGCGCAGCGTCGCCTCGATGTCCCCTTTTCCCTCCGCCGTGCCCACGGAGCGGGCCAGCATGTCCAGCCGGGCCCGGATGGGCATGGTGATGTTGGCGATGTCGTGCCCGATGCCCGCCGCGAGCGTGCCCAGGGCGGCGAGTCGCTCGGAGGCCACCAGCTTGGCCACAGACTCGGCCAGTTCGCCCGTGCGCTCCTCGACGGCCCGCTCAAGGTCCTCACGGTAGCGGAGGAGTTCCTGCTCGGCGGCCTTCCGCTCGGTGATGTCGGGGCTGCTGCCCACCATGCCTAGGAACTCGCCGGAGGCGGAGAACCGCGGGCGGGCGTGGGACTCGATGCAGCGCCACTCCCCATCGAACCGGCGCACACGCACCACGGCGTGGAAGGGGCGGCGTTCGCGCACGCTGGCGCTGAACTCGCTCTCATACGCCGCGAGATCCTCGGGATGCACCAGCGGATGCCAGTTCGGGCCGGCGACGTGCTGGGGCGCCAAGCCGAAGAACTCGCAATAGGCCCGGTTGACGAACTGCAAGTCCCCCTGGGCGTCGTGAACCCAGATCATCAGCGGCAAGCCATCGGCCATGATGCGGAACCGCTCCTCGCTCTCCCGCAGCGCTTCTTCGGCGGCGTGGCGCACCGTGATCTCCAGCGCCGAGGGGATGAGATGTGTGATGCGCCCTTTCGTATCGCGCAAGGGCGAGAGTTGGAAATCGATCCACACCCGCGTGTCGCCCGCCATGCGCACGGGCACGTCGTAGCGGACGACCTCGCCGCCAGCCGCACGCACGCACGCGTCGCGCAACTGCGCCTGGATCTCGGGGGAATAGCTCCACCAATAGCAGTCCCAGAACTTCTTCCCGATCACCTCGCTGGCCGGGATGCCCGCCGCCTCCAGCGATGAGCGGTTGGCATCGGTTAAAGTTCCGTCCACCGTCATCACGCCAACAAAGGCAAAGAGATTGTACAGAACACTGTGGATGAAATGCTGGCTTTCGCGCAGCGCCTCCTCGGCCGCCATGCGCGCGGTGAGGTCTGTCTGAAGTTGAACGCTCAGCCATTCCGCTTTTTCCGTGAGTTCATGCTGGCGCAAGGAAGCGACGAGCAAGTTCTCGTTCATATTGACCAACTGCGCCTCGGCCCGCTTCCTCGCGGTGATCTCCTCGACGATGCCGCCGAACCCCAAGACCTCGCCCGCTCCATCGCGCAACGGATACCAGCTTTCATTCCAGTAACGCATCACGCCGGGGGCGGCGGGCGTCTCACCGGAAAACTCGTGATTCACCACGGCCTGGCCCGTCGCCAGGATGCGGCCCGTCAAGATTCGGAGCGGTTCGACGAGTGCGGGCACGATCTCGGAGACATGCCGGCCGAGGTGCGCTTGGGCGGGAATGCCGTTGATCAGCGCGAGGCGTTCGTTGATGCGGACGTAGCGCAAATCCCGATCAAGGAAGCAAAAGCCCACGGGCGCGGTTTGCAGAA
Organism: uncultured Phycisphaeraceae bacterium; assembly: GCA_964393765.1. Taxonomy (GTDB): domain Bacteria; phylum Planctomycetota; class Phycisphaerae; order Phycisphaerales; family UBA1924; genus JAHBXL01. Next base: position 492 of record CAYMWG010000133.1, on the reverse strand, counting down.
GAGTGTCGAGTAAGAGGTTGACACCCTGAAGTTCTTCCGCACTGCGCTTGCGCTCGGTGATGTCGCGGATGACCGCGACGTATCCGGCCAGCACACCGCTCTCGTCGTGTAGGGCCGTGATGCTCGTTTCCACGGCGATCTCGCGGGCATCGTGCGTGCGATGGGTGAGCTCGCCGCGCCAGTCGCCGTACTCGCGGAGGGCAACCTCCATCGCGGCTTCCGCCCCCGCGTGCGGCCACTGCCGGGTGAAAATCTCGCTTAGCGGGTGCCCGAGCGCATCGCTGGCGGAGACCCGGTATTGCCGCTCGGCAGCGGCGTTCAGGTACGTCACGCGCTGCTCGAGATCCATGGCGATGACGGAGTCGCTGACCTGCGCGAGGATCTCGCCGCGGAAGCGGTTCGATTCGGCCTCGAGGCCTTGCAGCGTGAAGACCTGCGGGCCGTCCGCGGTCTCGACGATGAGCGCATCCACCTCGCCGCTGCGGATGGAGC
>CAYMWG010000132.1:0-7685 GCA_964393765.1 uncultured Phycisphaeraceae bacterium | reverse complement strand
CTCCACCTCCGACCGGCGCACGGTCATCGAGGCGCCCGGCGCAGCGCTGCGGGCCCTAAGCCGCTTCACCGCATCACGCAGTTTCGCGGCCTTCTCGAAGTCCATTTCCTCCGCCGCGGTGAGCATCTCCGCCTCCATCTCTCGCACCAGTTCCCCGACCTCGAACTCCTGCTCGGTCTCCTTGACGGCCTCGCGCGCAGTCCGCCGGGCCTTGAGTTCGGCCTCCAGCCCCCCGCGGATTGCTTTGATGATCGTCGCCGGCGTGATGCCGTTGGCGAGGTTGTACGCGGTCTGCTTGATGCGCCTGTGCTCGGTGACATCGATCGCACCCTGCATCGCCGGCGTCATCTTGTCGGCATACATGATCACCAGCGCGTTGACATTGCGCGCTGCTCGACCCATCAACTGGATCAGCGATGTCGGCGAGCGCAAGAACCCTTCCTTGTCGGCATCGAGGATGCACACCAGCGACACCTCCGGCAGGTCCAGCCCCTCGCGCAGCAGGTTCACGCCCACCAGCACATCGAACTCACCCCGGCGCAGGTCCGAAAGGATCTCCATCCGCTCCAGCGTCTCGATCTCCGAGTGCAGGTAGCGGACGCGGATCCCCTTCTCGTCGAGATAACTCGTCAAGTCCTCGCACAGGCGCTTGGTCAGAGCCGTGACCAGCACACGCTCGCCCGCGCTCGCCCGTTCGCGGCACCGCTCAACCAGATCCGTCACCTGTCCCTGCGCGGGCTTGACCTCCACCACCGGGTCCAGCAGCCCCGTCGGCCGGATGACCTGCTCCGCCACCACGCCCCTGCACCGCTCCAGTTCGTACGGCCCCGGCGTTGCGGAAACGAACATGAACCGCGGCACGACCGACTCAAACTCCTCGAACCGCAGCGGCCGATTGTCCATCGCCGACGGCAGCCGAAAGCCGTGGTCCACGAGGACACGCTTGCGGGCCTGGTCGCCGTTGAACATCGCCCGCACCTGCGGCATGGAAACGTGCGACTCGTCGATGATGCACAGCCAGTCCTTGAAGTTGGGGCGTGAAGAAAGGGGGGAAGGGATAGGGGGAGCAACGGATCCAGTCTCGATCATCCGGTCCCTTGATCCCCGTGTCCCTTGATCCCTCGCCGCAGGCGCGTAATCAAAGTAATCCAGCAGCGTGTACGGCCGCTCGCCGGGGGCGCGACCATCCATCCAGCGCGAGTAGTTCTCGATCCCCGAGCAGTACCCCACCTCCTGGATCATCTCCAGGTCGTACTTGGTACGGGCCAGAAGTCGCTGCGCTTCGAGCAGTTTTCCCTCGTGCCGCAACTGCATCACCCGCGCATCGAGTTCCTCGCGGATCCCGTTGATCGCGTACTGCAACCGGTCCTCGGGCATGACATAGTGGACCGCGGGGAACAGGAAGAACTGCTTTTCCTGCGCCAGCACCTCGCCGCTGGTCGGGTTGAAGAACTCGATCCGCTCCACATCATCGCCGAAGAGTTCGATCCGCACCGCGAAGGTCTCGTACGCGGGCCAGACCTCGATGCTGTCGCCGCGAACGCGGTACATGGCGCGCTGGAACTCGATCTCCGACCGCTTGTACTGCATCGAGTTGAGTTGCAGCAGGAACTCGCGCCGGCCCTTGGGGCTGTCCCCCGCACCACCCAGCGGCGAGCCCTTGGTGATCGTCAGCACCTTCTGTCCGTACGCCAGCGGCGAGCCCAGGCCGAAGATGCACGACACGCTCGCCACCACGACCACATCCCGGCGCGACAGAATGTTGCTCGTCGCGGCCAGGCGCAACTGGTCCAACTCATCGTTCCGCGACGAATCCTTCTCGATGTAAATGTCCCGCTGCGGGATGTACGCCTCGGGCTGGTAGTAGTCGTAGTAACTGACGAAGTAGTTGACGCTGTTGTGAGGCAGGAACTCCCGCAGTTCCTCGAACACCTGCCCGGCGAGCGTCTTGTTGTGGCTCAGAATGATCGTGGGCTTGCGGACCTTGGCGATGACGTGCGCCATCGTGAAGGTCTTGCCCGTGCCCGTGGCGCCCAGCAGGCACACGGACTCTGCCCCGCCCAGCAGGTCTCGCGACAACTGCGCGATCGCCTGCGGCTGATCGCCGGTGGGCGAGAACGCCGAGACCACCTCAAACTCACGCGGCTCTCGGGGCATCCGCGATCGTAGTTCAGCACCCGCCAAACCAGCGGTTGAGGAACTGGAAGATGTCCGGCACGCTCACACCACCCACGCCGTTCACATCCGCGCGAATCCGCCCGGCGAAATAGTCGCTCAGGAACGCGAAGATGTCTGGCACGGCAACCGTTCCGCCATCGTCGTAATCGGCAATGCACGCGGGCTCGCAGCCAAGCGATCCACAGAAGAGCGTAATGCGGGCGACGGTCGAGAGCGCCTGCCCGCCGGGAGCGGCCGCATCGTCGATCACCCACTGCATCCACACCTGCTGGCCCGGCGTCACCTTCCCAGCCTCCAGCGCCCAGTGCCACGTCGCCACGCCCGCGGTGCCCGCCGTGTCCTTGATCGTCACCGCGCTCCAGACCTCGTTGGAGTTGATGCGCCCACCCACCGGCGGCGACAGGCTCACCGCCAGGCGCGCGGTCGCGCCGCCCAGCGCTTCGGGCGCATCCAGGCCCACCCGGTACTCCATGTTCCCCACCATCGGCGGTGCCTGCACGATGATCCGCGGCACGGTCCCGCCGGTGCCCGCCACGCCGCCGCCCAGCAGCACCGCTTGGTCCGCCGGGCGGTCCACGAACAGCGTCGGCCGGTCAAACGGGAACTGGCTGTTGGCCACGCGCGCATCCGTCAGTCCGCCCGTCAGGAAGTTCACGATCGTCTGCGCCAACTGCGGGGGCAGGTTCGGCGGCGGGATCAGCAATGGGTCCCGATTCTCCGGGAACTGCGGCGGCGCGGCATAGAACCCCAGCACCTGCGGGAGCGTCGTGAACTGCCCGTTGTGCATGAACGTCGGCTTGAGGTTCACGTTGCGGAGCGACGGCACCTTGAACCGGCCGCGGTCGGCGAAGTCGCCCGTCACGTCCTGACGTCCGTTATCCTCGGCGATGGGCCGCACGCCGATGTTGCGGAACGTGTTGTTGCTGAACAGCGGCGGCGTGTGGCACGCCACGCACCCGCGCGCCTGGAAGTTCTGCCAGCCCGTCTGCTGCGGGGCAGAAAGCCCGCCGGGCTGCCCGGCCTGCGTCCGGTCCCACGGCGAGTCGTTGGAGATCAGCGTCCGCTCGTAGGTCGCGATCGCCATCGCGATCCGCGAGGCGGTTATCTCGTCATCACCAAATGCGAGTGTGAACAACTCCGGGTAACCGGGGTCGGTAGCGAGCGCTGCGGCGATATCGATAGGGTGATTCGTCCCCAAAGCCAGCGGCTGGACGCGTGTGAGTTTCAGCGTGATCTCGTTCCAGTCGGTTTCCTGGTGCGCCATCTCGACATCGCTCAGCGGCGGCCCGACTACCTGGCTCTCCAGCGCGCCCCCGACCGGGATCACGACCTGCCCCGTCACCGGGTCGGTGAACTGGCTGGTGGCCCGCCCATCCCAGAAAATGTTGGGGGCGTAGGCCACGTTGATCATCGAGTTGGCAGCACGGGTCGTGATCTGCGGCCCAAGGTTGAAGACCTCGCTGCGGATGTAGTCGTTAATGGGGTCGGAATGAATCACACCCGGGGAGCCGCGGATGTTGTCCCCCACCGCGAGAATGTCCCCATCGTCGCCGGGGTGCGTGGCAAGCCGGTCGTCCGCGCCGGCGCGGCTGGGAACATGGCACGTTCCGCACGACATCACATTGCTCGTCGAGAGTTGCTCATCCCAGAAGAGGATCTTCCCGAGTACACGCTTGGCCTCGGTGATCGGGTTTTCCGGCGGCACGGGCACGGGCGGGAGTTGCTGGGCATGGGCGGCCGTGGCAAATGCTTGGGCGACCAGAACGGTGAGCATCATTCCACTTCGGGCTGCGATGGACATGTGGAGCCTCCCAACCGGGCCGCGGGCGCGTGCCCCCCTTTCCTCGATCCGGTTCCGAGTCGCCAAACGCCCTCGCGGGAGGCGTATTGCAACCTTTCGCCCCCGCAGTTACTCAAAGCGACCACCTTTCTTTCAGATCAGAGCCCGGGAGCGCAAGCGACGGGTTGCGCTTCGACAGGCAGTTGCACACCTCGCACTACCCACTCGACCTTCTGGCCTGGTGACGGGTGGCACGAATGGAAGATCGTTGTGAGGCTCGCACAGAGGCGCGGAACCGCAGAGGGATGCGAACCTCAACCCATGTTCGCTCGCTCGACCGCCGCCAGACAGGTGCCGCCTTTAAGGCTGATGTGCTTGCACCTGACACCGTCCCCGGGTTCTCACTTCCATCGCTCGGCATTGCGGTCGTATGCCTGCTGGAGTATTCGGTAGACACCATCGCCCTACGACTCGGCCCGCACCGGTCGCCAGACTTCGACTTGCTCATCAGGTAGGAGGACGAAGATGGTCTCGATCTGCTTCATGCGGGAGGCTGCACGCTTGGTGGAGCGATATCTCTGCGGCTCCGCGTCTCTGCGCGAGCCATCCGCCCTCACCCCCGCACCGCCCCCAGCAACTCCCTCGGGTGCTTGCGCGACAGCGCGATCACCGCGGGCGCGGCCGCCGCGAGCGTAATGAGCAGCACCGTTGCCCAGCCCGCCGCGGTCGGCCCGAGCGGGATTCGCAGCGTCAGCACGATCCCCAGCAGCAGTTCGTACATCCGCTGGCCCGCCCACGACGACTGCACGCCCATCGCCGTGCCGACGATGCACGCCGAGAGCGCGACCAGCGTCGCCTCCGCCAGCACCAGCCGCGTGAGCAGGCCGCGCTGCGCCCCGATGGCGCGCAGCACGCCGAACTCAAACTGCCGCGCCTGGATGCCCGCGACAATCAGGTTCGCCACACCGAAGCACGCCACGAGCATCGCGGCGATGGCGACCACCGACGAGACGATCAACGAGCCGCCCAGAAAGCCGCTGATCTCGGACTTGATCTGTCGCCCGGAGCCCGCTGCGATGACCTCGAAACCCCCCGCCCGGCGCAACTCCTTCATCGCGGCCGCATCGTCGATGTCCTTGGACAGCGAGACCTGGATGAGTTGGATGCCCGTGTTGCCAAAGAGCCGCTTCAGGTCGTCGCGCGAGCCGAAGACGGCGTTGACGGCCTGGTCGAGGTACTCATCCCCGATGTCGAAGAACTTGCTGGCGATGTCCAGGCCCGGAGAGGCGACAACGCCGACGACCTCGAAGCCGTAGGGCTTGCCCTCCCAGGTGAGGTTGAGCGTATCGCCCACGCCGATGCCCTTGGCAACACGGAACTCGTTGGCGACAAGGACAGCCCCGCCCCGCTTTAACTTCTCAAGCGCCACCGCCGGTTCGCCCTCGACCCAGGTGAGCCTGGTCATGCGGAAGAACGGCTCGGGCTCGAAGGCGACAAACGAGGTAGTGGGGTTGGAAATCGCGCGGACGCCGAACGCGTCGGTGCGGAAGTTCTGGATTGTGACCGCGCAGGTGTCGGTCACAAACGGGAGCGCGGCGATGCGCTCCTGTGTCCGCGGCGTCATCGCCAGGCCGCTCACGAACGCATCGGGGAAGACCAGTGTGCCCAGCCAGTCGCGCATGATCGCGCGTCCGTTGGTCCAGATGGCGACCATGATCGCCAGGCCCACCATCATCGCGCCGGCGGTGAAGCCGAAGCGATACGGCGCGGCGAGAACGGTGCGCACCAGCACGCCGCGTGGAAGCCGGAACAGCCACGAGATCAGCGGGCCGACGAGACGGGTCGCCAGCACGGTGACGGGCACGCTCAGGAGGAAGTACCCCGTGAAGACCGCGGGGAGACCGATGGTGATATCGACCCAGAAGACCACCTGCGGGTCGCTGGGCACCGTGAGGATGAGGATGTGCAACAGGGCAAGGGCGAGGCCCGCGACAGCGCAGATGATGAGGCCGCGGAGCGTCGGCGGGCGACTGCGGACGGCCATGGCCTCCAGCGGGCTGGTGCGTGCAGCCCGGAGCGCGGGCCAGACCGCGCCGAGCAGGCCGGCGGTGACGGATCCGACAAACGCGAGCGCGAGGCCAAGCCAGTTGATCGCCAAGCCGCCGGGGAGTTGCTCGGGGAAGAGTCGAACCATGACGTACGCGCCCGCGATGCCCAGCGGGATGCCGAGGATCGCTCCCAGCGACCCGACGATGAGGCCGACAGCAAGTTGGCTCTCGGCGAGTTGCGGGCGCGTCCCGCCGATGCAGCGGAGTACCGCCAACTCGCGCTGGCGCTCGTTCACGTTCGTGCTCAGGCCCGTCATGATGATGAACGCTGCGGAAAGAAAACTCAGCATCGAGGCGATCGTCATGCCGATCTGGCTGGACTGGAGGTTCTTGTCGAGGCCGCTGGTGACCTTGCTGGCGGGACGGAGGACGATGCCCTTCTCGAACTCGCCGGCGCGCGACTGGGCGATGGCCTCGGCCTGAGTGCCATCGCGCAGGAGAACGTCAATCTCACGGAGCTTGCCCGGGCGATCCGCCGCAATGCCCATCGTCGTGAGCGTGGTGAAGGACTCGGGGCGGCCGAGCATCCCCAGCGGCGGGGGCTTGGCGACCCCGACAACGCTCAGCGACATCGGCTCGCCGAAGCGCTCGATGTTCAGCGTGTCGCCGACCTGCGCATCGAGTTCTTCCGCGGCGGAGGCGTCAAGCACAACCTCGCCGTCCCTTTCAACGGACCGGCCGCTGAGCATCTCCTGCGGGCGGATGCGGTACTCGCGGTCGGGCATAACGCCGTTGCCGTAGGTGGTGGCGCTCTTGCCGTTTCGGGTGTTGACGAAAGAGAGAGCGCCCGGCATCCGTCCGACCACCAAGCCAACTTCCGGCCATTTCTCGATCTGTTCGAGCAGGGCGATGTCGAAGACGTCCTTGCCGACGCGCTGCACGCGCAGGTCCGCCGCGCCCACGGTCTGCTCGACCCGCTTGCGGATGCCCGCGTGGAGCGAGGCCATGGCGCAGGCAACCGCGGCGATGAGGCCCGCCGAGAGCGCGACCGAGGCGATGAGCAGCGCGGTGCGGCTACGCCGTACGGACAAGGTGCTGGTAGCGAGACGCCACGCCGGCCGCATCGAGTCCCTCCGTGTCAATGGTTCCGTGCATCACGCCGTCGCGAAGGACAAACACTCGTCCGCAGTGGATGGCCGCGGCGGGCTCGTGCGTCACCATCAGGACCGTGGTGGCCTCATCGCGCGCGATGGTGGCGAGGAGTTCCCACAGTCGGTTCGAGGAGGCGGAGTCGAGGTTGCCGGTGGGCTCATCTGCAAGCAGGATTCGCGGCGAGAAAAAGAGGGAGCGCGCGATCGCCACTCGCTGCTGCTCGCCGCCGGAGAGGGCATCGGGCCGATGCCCGGCGCGCGGCGCAACACCAAGGGCGTCGAGCAGTTCCTGCGCGCGTCGCCGGGTCTCCGGACCATCCCGACCCGCGAGCATTCCCGGGAGTTCAACATTCTCGCGCGCGGTGAGGGTCGGGATGAGGTTGAACTGCTGGAAGACGATGCCGATGTGGTCGCGCCGGAAGTTGGTCAGGTCGCGCTCGGAGAGCTCGTGCAGCGCCTTTCCGCCGACGTGGACCGTGCCCTGGTCGGGTGTGTCGAGCGCGCCGAGCAGATGCAGGAGCGTGCTCT
>CAYMWG010000131.1:0-7689 GCA_964393765.1 uncultured Phycisphaeraceae bacterium | reverse complement strand
CCCCCACCCCCACCGCCACCACCACTCGGGCCAGGCTCCAGGAGCGAGACGTCGGCGTGGAGACGGGCCTTGTCGCTCATAACCAGCGAGGTGCCATGGAAGGTTCCAAAGAGTTCACTGCCGGGGCTGCTCGTGCCGGACATTTCGAGGCCACCCCGGGGGTTACGGACATGCGCAACCAACTTTGCGCGGTCGGTCAGTTGCACCCGCCGGGAGTTCCCCAGCAGGTGGACCCAGCAGCGCGAGGGGTCGCCGGTGTTCATGTTGATGGCGGCATCGGTGTACAGATTGGCATCGCCGCGGATGAATAGTCGCAGCGTGGCACCCGCGGCCAGTTCGAACGCCACGCGATCGCCAATGCTGAAGTTGCCCTCGCACAGAATGCTGACATCACCGACGATGGTGACGACGGTGCTGTTGCCCCAGACGTTCAGGTCCTGGAAGCGCCGGTTGGTGTTGATCGTCATCGAGGACGTGTACGTCCGGGTGCCCTCGGTGGCGGGCATCGTCACGAAGGGCTCAAGAGGGCGGTGGACCGCGAGTTGTCGAGTGCGGGCCGCGGAGCCGCCCGTGATCTGCGAGCCGCTCCAGAGGGCGATCGCGGTAGAAGGGTTGCCTCCCGGGCCGACCTGTGCGCTGCCGCGGATCTGCGCGAGGTTGGACATCTGAATCGACTGATTCGCGGTGGCGTTGGTGGCAAGCAGCAGACGGTTAGAAAGAATGTTCGTTCCGCCGTATGGACCGAGCGCGCCGTCAAAGCCGTCGATAAACGCCGCGCTCGCACTGTTATCACCCCAGATCGCGACGGTCCCCGAGACCGCGAGTGGGGGAAACTCGGGGCTTGGAGCCGCGGAAAGCGACATCGCGTCCGGCGGGATGATGACGGTCGTTGGTACGCCGGGACCGCGCCAGGCCAGCGTCAGGCCGTGGTTGCCGGCGTTCTCAAAGAACAGCACCTGGATATCGTGCTCGCCGGATGTAAGGGATGCCGTGCCGGTGCGTGTGCTGTAACTGTGCGCGCCATCGTGGTTGATGACCTGCACGCCGTCAATCAGCAGACGCGATCCATCATCGCTCCCCAGCGTGAACACCCACGAGCCGGCCTGCGGGATGTTGATCTTGCCGCTCAGGCGGACCCCGTAGCGCGATGCGGGTCCGTTGTTCCAGAACCGCGACGCCCCGCTGCTTGCGTTGACAAAGTTGATGTACTCCGCCGGACCCGAAGCGGTCGGTGCGCCCGACCATGGCACGCTCGCAAGATTCGCTGGCGCACTGGAGAGGGTGAAGCAGTCCATCGCCAGTCCCACTCCGCCCGAGCCCCCGCCGCCTGGAGGCGGGACGATGTACGCCGCTCGCAGTCTGCGCGAGGCCTGCGTCGCCACGGAGCCCGAAACAATCTCACCCGCGGTAGGGCTGGCCGGAGCGAGCACCGTGGAGATCCTCGATCCGAGCAGAAGCGGCCCGGTAGTGGTCGAGTTGTCGGCGGAGATCGAGCCGATGGTGCCGTCGCCATCCTCATCAGCGTTCTGGGCGAGTTCGCGCAGGGCCATCTCAAGCCCCGCGTCGGCGGCGTAGAGGGTGCGGAGGCTCTCGGCCCGATGCACGCCCATCGCCTGATCGCGCGAGCCTGCCAGAACCATGCCCACGACGATGAGTTGCAGGAGCACCAGCGCGATGACGATCGCCACGGCGATGCCGCCACGGCGCAAGCGGCATGCGGCGTGCGCTCTGGCTGGGTGCGGGGCGACGGAGTTCAAGAGCCGGCCCCCATTCCCGCTCGCAAGTAGACCCTTGTCCGCAGCGTCTCCGTGGTGCCCGCCCGCGTCCGGGCCACTGTGACCTGGACCCGCCGGATCGCGTCGCACGCGCTCCCGCTCAGGGGCGGCGTCAGACCCGCGTTGGCCTCGTCAAAGTACGCGAGCGTGAACGCCGCGACATCCTTGAGCAGCACGCGCGTAGCGCCGCCCCCGATGGTCAGGCGGAGTTCCGAGCCGTTGAGCGTCAACGTGCTCGCTCCGCCGAAGTTGAGCGTTGTCGCGCTCGCCGAATCGATCCACGGCGTGCCCGGGCTTGCGGGCCGGCTCGGCAACGACCGAACCTCCGCGGTGATGCGTTCAAGCGCGGTGGACAGGTCGGCCGTCAGTTCCGCCCGCGTGACATCGGCGGCGTACGCGTCCGCCGCGGCGAAGATGATGCGGGAGGCCGAGGCCGAGACGACCGCCAGGATCGACATGGTGGCGACCGCTTCGACGAGCGTGAACCCGCGCCTGCCTCTGGAGTTTGACGTGTACTCGCGCATCAGTAGTCCGTGACCACGCCGGCGAGGTCGAATGTCCGCGTTGTGCCGCGAAGGCCGGGGTAGGAAACAGTGACGGTGATGACTTTGTAACCAGCGCCCGCCGTCACGAGGTCGGGGCCGCGATCGGCAATGGCGACCTGGCGCGAGAAGCCCGCGAAGCCCGCGATCCCTGCTTCCGCGGGGTAGTTGCTCGTGTGGACGTAGGCGTAGCCGCGCGTAGCGGAGTGCCGGTCGGCGATCGCGTCCTCGAGTCTCTCCGCGGCCAGCCACCGCGCGCGGGCGAGCATCACGGGCTCCGCGCGCCGTTCCGTGGCATCGCGGATGGCCCAGAACATCGCCGGCACGGCGACCGACAGGATGACGATTGCGATGATCGCCTCGATGAGCGAGAACGCTCTGGCGTGCGTCGGCGGACAACATGCTCGCATCATGGAGTCACCTCGACCCGGCCCGTGCCGGGCTCCACCAGAATGGTGACTGCTCCAAGGACAACCTGCGCTGTGCCCGTTAACTGTGTCTCGCTGAACGCCAAGGGTCGACCGAGACGGTCGAAGCCGATCCACGACCCGCCGCCGAGAGAGACGCTGTCGATGGTGACGCCCACCCAGTCGCCCGTGTTCATGGACTGCTGGAAGGCACGCCCGGTCGCTGGGTCGGTCCAAGCGACAGACAGCCCCCGGCCGGGAGTGCCCATCGGTTCCTGCATGAGCGCGTACGTCTGTGCCGTGGTGTCGAACACGAGCCACGCTGTCCGCCCCGTTGTGCAGCCGAGTTCTCGCGCCAGGCGGAGGTCGCGGGCGACCTGGGCCGCCGCGCTGCGACGGCGCATGGACCCGGTGGACATCATCGACGGCACGGCCACGGCCGCGAGAATCGCCGCGACAGTCATCACTGCGACGAGTTCGATCAACGAAAAACCGCGCCCCCGTTTCGGAGCGCGGCCGTGATTGTCGCGTGGGGTCTTCATGCTCGTGCCGTCTCACTCGTGCTCGGGCGGCCTCTCCTTCAGCGGGACGTTGACCGGCGACTCACCAGAGGTGCTCGTTGATGCCGGTGGTTGTGCTGTTGGCCCAGAACTTGCCGGATGCCGCGTCGTACGCCCATCCCTGCGCGCCGTTGACAGGGGGCGTGGCAGCCCAGGTCGCCGCGCGGATGAGGTTCGAGTTGCTGTAGGGGTTGACCGGGATCTGCTCCTGCATGACCGTGCCGATCGTCTGCATGTTCACCAGCGTGGGGAACGTGGGGGTAGCGGTGTTGACGATGGAGTTGGCGTAGAAGTTGGCGACGGCGGCCCGCGTCGCGCCGAGCGTGCCGCGGCAGGACGATTCCTTGGCCTTGGTGGCGTAGTCAAAGTACTTGGGAATCGCGACCCCCGAGAGGATCGCCAGCACGACGATGACGACGATGAGTTCCACGAGCGTGAACGCGCGGGCTTGGGTGTTTCGGATCGAGAGGCTCATACATTACTCCTGTGTAGGGACGCACTGCACAATCGGCACACCCGGGACAGAACTTCATGTCCGGGCGCATCTGCCGGAGAGATTTCTTGCCTATCCGACAAGTTTGACCATGTCCCACATGGGGAGGAAGATGGCCAGGGCGACAACCAGCACGACGCCGGCGATCCCGACAATGAGCACTGGCTCGATAACCGTGCCGAGATTCTTGGTGAGGTGCGTGCAATCGCGGTCGTAATGCCGGGCCACGACCTCGCACATCTTGGGCACCTGCCCGGACTGCTCGCCCGCGGCGAGCATCCGGCGTGCAAAGCCAGGGAGGTACGCGCACTCGCCGAGCGACTCGCTGAGCCGTGAACCGTTGCGGACCCGCGCGGCCATGCGCCCCACATCGGCCTCGAGGCTGGGGCGACCGGCCGAGCCGGCGGAGAGTTCAAGACTCTCGATAAGTCCCAGGCCCGCGGACAGGCTTACGCCCAGCACGCGGGAGAACCGTGCCACCGCCAGCCCGATGAGGATCCGCTTGAGATAGGGCACTTTGTGGAGGCCGCGGTCGATCACGAGCCGCCCCTTAGGCGACCGCCAGGCCTTGCGCAGGCCCCACGCTACGCCCGCGAGGAGGACGAAGTAACCCCACCAGTAATACTTGATCGACTCGCCGAAAAGCATGAGGGCCTGCGTGAAGAGTGGAAGGTCGAGGCCGCGCTGGCGGAACATGGTCGCGAAGGTTGGCACAACAAACCCGATCAGGAACAGCAGCGCGAGCGTCAGCGCGCCCACGATGCACATCGGGTACATCAGCGCGCTCTTGACCATCTGCACCGTTTCCTGGCCGCGCTCGAGCATGTCCGACAGGTGCTCGAGCACCTTGCCCAGGCTGCCCGTGCGCTCGGCAGCGCGGACGGTCTGGATGTATACGCCGCCGAGTTGCTCGCGGTGGGCGTCCATTGCCTGCGCGAGTTGCTCGCCCGAATCGATGCGACGGGCAATATCGGTGATGATGTCCTTGAAGCGGCCCTCCGGCTCCTGCTCGGCGATCGTCTGAAGGCCCTGGCCAAGCGGGATCTGCGACGACACGAACACGCCCAACTGGTAGGTGAAGTGCGCCAGGTCTTTGGTGCGGATACGTCCTCGCCCGCTCCAGCGCTTCATGCCGCGACGCTCCGACGCCGTGCGCACCATCAGCGGCGTCAGGCCCATTGCCTGCACCTTGCGGTAGGCCTCGACCTTGGTCGCGGCGTGCGTCAGTCCGGCCTGCGTTGCGCCCGACCGGTCTACGCCCCGGAACTCGAATGCCAGGGCGCTCATGCGGCGAGCCTTTCAGGCGTGGCGGTCTCCGCGGGCTGGGGGGGCGAGCCCTCATCCTGCGTGCTCTGCACCGCCACGACGCGAGCGATCTCATCAAGCGTGGTCAGGCCCAGACGTGCCTTCTGCAGGCCGTCCTGCCACATCAGACGCATGCCATCGGCCACAGCGCGCCGGCGCACCTCGTCGGCGGAGACCTCCTCCTCGATCGCGCGCCGGACACTCTCGGTTGCACGCATCATCTCGTACACGCCCACCCGGCCGCGATACCCGCTGGATCCACAGCGTCCGCAGCCCCCGCCGGCGATGAAGCCGCCATCCCCCGGCGCGATGCCGAAGAGCGAGAGCATCTCGGGGCGCGGGGCCTGGGGGCGTGAGCATTCCGCGCACGTCCGTCGCACCAGTCGCTGCGCGATCACGCACAGCAGCGCGGCGTTGACGGCGAACGAGGGGCATCCCAAATCGCGCAGTCGCGGGATCGCTCCCGCCGAGTCGTTGGTGTGCAAACTCGAAAGCACCAGATGCCCAGTCAGCGCGGCCTGCACGCTGATGCGGGCCGTCTCCTCATCGCGGATCTCGCCTACGAAGACAACGTCCGGATCCTGGCGCAGGATCGATCTCAGCGCGCCCGCGAAGCCCAGCCCGATCTCGTGGTTCACCTGGATCTGCCGGATCAGCGGCATACGGATTTCGACCGGGTCCTCGATCGTCATGATGTTGCGATCCGGCGAGTTCAGCCGCTTGAGCGCGGTGTACAGCGTTGTCGTCTTTCCCGAGCCCGTCGGCCCGGTGACCAGGATCATGCCGTAGGGGTTCTCGATGATGCGGGCGAGTTCCTGCGATTCCGCCGCCGGGAAGCCGAGGCTCGGGAAGTCCTTGATGTTGGCCCCCGAGGCGAGCAGGCGGAGAACGGCGTTCTCGCCACTGACGGTCGGGATGATCGACAAACGGACATCCACTGTCCGGCGGGGATGATTGAATCGGAACTTGCCGTCCTGCGGGCGCCGGGTCTGCGTGAGGTCGAGGTTCGCCATCACCTTGAGGCGCTGGATAAGCCCGGCGTGGGCCGCCAGCCCGGGCCCCTGGTGCGGGCGGAGCGAGCCGTCGACGCGGTACCGCAAGTGGAGTTCATGCTCATCGGGACCGAGATGGATGTCCGATGCGCCAAGGTCCACACCCTGCGCCAGAATCTGGTTCACCGCGGCGACGATCGGCTCGCGGTTCGCACGCTCATCAACGGCTTGCGCAGCACCGGCACCCGCGCCCGCGCGGCGTTCCTGCGCCCCATCGCCCGTAAGCGAGTAGGCCCTGTCGATGAGGGCGCGGAGCGCATCGGGCTCGCACAGCACCGGGTCCACATCGACCCTGAGCAGTGCCCGGACCTGATCGACCGCGCGCAAGTCGAGCGGGTTCTCCATCGCGACCGTGACCGAACGCTCAAAGACAAACAGCGGGAAGAGCCGGAGGGACTCAGCCGTGCTACGCGTCAGGAGCGTCGTGTTCTTGAAGTCCACATCGAACCAGCCCAGGTCCACATACGGGTACTCGGCTGTCTCGGCGCGGACCACCGCGACCTGGCGCGAGGTCAGCAGCCCGAGACTCACGATCGCCTCACCGATCCCCTTGGCGGATTCCCGCGCGTGCTGCACCGCCTGGTCGGCGCGCTCACGCGTGAGCAAGCCCTCCTCGACCAGCGCTGAGAGCAGGAAGTCGTCGTGCCCGATCATGAGCGCAACCCCTTGTGAGCGGCCTCACCGGCTTCGATGCCCGCGAGCAGTCTGCCCTGCGTGTCCGCCTTGGCCGCGGGTTCGCCGGCATACGACAGCCCGAGGTAATACTTTGGTTCGCGACTGACCATCGTCACGCGCTGGACGCGAGAGGGCACATCGATCGGCGTGCCATCGGCCAACCGGACGGACACGAGCACGCGGGAGCCGCGCGGCAGGAAGATCGACAACTCAAGACCGGTACCGCCGTTGCTCACATCGACGATGTTGACCGGCACAACCCCCGTCCCGTCGCCCACGCTCCGCGCAAGCGCGACGACCGAGGTGTGCTCGGGGGCGAGTCGGACGGTCGCCGCGACACTGCACGCACGGCGCTCATGCTGACGAACGACGAGTTGCTCGGCCGCGGTTTCCATGCAGCACAACTTCCGGTCTGGGGGGGTTCTATCGAACGGGGACGTGGACACATCGGCCGGTTCTCGGTCCCAGTTGAGTCCGAACGCCGTCCCCGTCCCGAAGGCCAACGCGAGCGGCCCCGACCGGCCACGCGCCCCAGACAGGAGAAACCCGCGCCAGGGCGCGAATCCCGCCCAAGTCGCGCTCTTGGAACCCCGATAGGCAGCCGTGAGCCCCTCGGCCGGAGCATTGCCCATGAGTACTTCCCAGCGAACCTTCGACCAGGTCAAATCGATCCTGGGAAAACTCGATCGCGATATTGATGCCGCCCGCGAGCGTCGCCTGCAACAGCGGCTGATGCCGATCGCGGCAGTCCCGCAGGCCCCCACGGGAGGGGGAGTGTTTGTGCCGCAAACACCCGCACTGACCGCTGCGCCTATTCGCCCGGTGATGCCCGCCCCCGCGCCCCTTCCCGCGAATGACCCCGGCCGCTCCGGCTACGGAC
>CAYMWG010000130.1:0-7692 GCA_964393765.1 uncultured Phycisphaeraceae bacterium | reverse complement strand
GATCGCCTCGTCCATGTCGTCGCCCGCGATGCGGACGGACTCACAGACGGCGATATCGCCCAGGGACAGGACCGCGACCTCGGTGGTGCCTCCGCCGATATCCACGATCGCGCTGGCGGTCGGCTCGGCAAAGGGAAGCCCTGCGCCGATGGCCGCGGCGATCGGCTCCTCGATGAGATAGGTCCGGCGGGCGCCGGCGCGCTCCGCCGAATCGAAGACCGCGCGCTTCTCGACGGCGGTAATGCCCGACGGGATCGAGATGACCACGCGAGGCCCAACCAGACGGTTTCGTCCGTTGACCTTGCGGATGAAGTAACTCAGCATCGCCTCGGTGATCTCAAAGTCCGAGATCACGCCGTCCTTGAGGGGCCGGACGGCGGTGATAGTGCCGGGCGTCTTGCCGAGCATCTCCTTGGCGACCCAGCCGACGGCCTCACCGTTCTTGAGGACGCGGTTGGTGCCCTTCCAGACCGCCACCACGCTGGGCTCGTTGAGAACGATGCCCTCGCCACGAACCGCGACCAGGGTGTTGCACGTCCCCAGGTCGATGCCCATGTCCACGCTGACCAGACCTAGCAGACGATCAAGAAGAAACAAGGTGCGGTGCGCCTCGCATCAGTGCCCGATGGCACGCCGGAAATCCGGCGTTCCTCCCCCTCCCGACGATCCCCCCCGGGATCTCCGTCCAACTCCGGCCCTGTTGATCGGCCATTCAGGACGCAGGAGATTATGGGGCGAGCTGGCATTTCGCCAGTGCAAACCACCGTCCAATCGTACATTGCGGATTCTCCGTCAGAAGCGAACACGAAAGCCGCCGCGGACCCTAGGGGATGGGACCGCGGCGGCGGGGAAGCAAAGGGAAATGGACGAAATCGCCCGGTAGCGACGGATGGGAGTCGCACCTCAGTGAATCGGGGAGGTGCTGGAGGCAACGCTGCCATCATTGCCGGGCCCGGACTTCGGGGCCGCGGGCAGGTTGTCGGGGTTGATCTCGATCACGGTGGGGGCGATGCGGGGGGCGGACCTGGGCGCCTTGCGGGCCGAGGTGGAAGCACCCTCGCGGTCGATCTGTGTCTTGGCGGTGTCCTCGTAGGAGAAGTGGTCGGCGACGGTGGCCAGCGAGGCGAGTTGGGCCTCCTGCTTGGCGCGGATGTCGGCGAGTTTGGAGTTGATCTGGTCGAGGCTGGCCGCGCGGTAGCGGGACTGCTCATCGAGCGTGCGCTGACGATCGGACATGACGTCGATCATCCGGTCGTTCCGAGCGATGGCGTCAATCTGGCGATCAAGGTCGAAGAGTTGGGTCTGGAAGGAGGTCTGCTCGGTTTCGAGTTTGCCGAGCAGGGTCGCCAGTTGGCCCTCCTGCTGGGTGAGGTAGCCGAGGTCGCGCTGGATGTCGGCCGCGCGGGCCGAGTAGGCGTTGCGGGTGGCGTTGACCTGGTTGAGTTTGGTCGTCGCCGCTTCGAGGTTGATCCGCTCGTTGCGGAAGACGATCACGACGTGGTGCTCGATGCCGAGGGCGACGTTCTGGACGGTCGCGGAATCGGCGTGGTCAAGGGCGGAGGTGAGCCTCTCGCTGTCCTGATCGGCCAACTCGACGACGCGCCCCGAGACGGTCATGTCGCGCTCGAGCTGGGCGCGCTGTTCGCGGAGTTGAGCCAGGTCCGAGCGGACCTGCCCGATCCGCTGCGGGTACTGCGCCTGAAGGTCGCGCAGTTGGGCCCGGAGGGCGACCGGATCGGTGATCTGTGCGTCGATGGTCTCGTTGATGCAGGAGCGGGTCTGGGAGAAGAAAGCTCCTACCCGATCGGGTCCGGCGACGAGGGTGGCCGCGCCGATGCCCAGGGCACCGACAGCGCCGGTGATGACCGCGATTCGTACCAGGTTCCTTGCGATGCAGGCCATTGTGGTCCTCCTAACTGCTTGGCCCGTACGCCGGGCCGTGGCTTGTTTCGCCGGAGCCTTGGTTCCCCCCACCAAACGGCCCGGCACGGATGTGTCAGGAAGCGTTGTTGGGAGCATGTTGGACCAGATTTCGCGCAATTTTCAGACGGCCGAAAAAGGGGTTCCGAGGCGGGATACGAGGGAAGGCGGCTCGGAACTAACGGGTGAACACCAGCATCTGAGGCCTTTCCCCGGTTTGTCGAAACGCCCGGCCCCCAAGGCGGAACAATCAATGACCTCTGGTCGTTCCTCCCGCCTCCGAGGTGGGGTCTCGCGGTGCAAGGGCGTGCAGGGTGGTCGTGGGTGGCCGGGGTATGGAGTAGGGAAGCGCTGATGCTCAACTCGTTGACAACCGGCTTCATCTCGCGGCTGCGGGCTCGCGATCAGGCGGCCTGGTTTGACCTATGGGAGACCTTCGGGCCGGTGCTGCGCGCCCAACTCACCAAGTGGGGAAAGGGCCGGATCGGTGTCGAGACGGTTCGCGATCTCTCGCAGGAGACGCTTGCGGCCCTGTCGGACTCGATCGACCGGTACGACCCGGCACGCGGCGCGAGGTTCTCGACCTGGCTGCTGGCGATCGCCAAGCACGTCCTGGGGGATGAGATGGACCGGCGGTCGGCGCAGAAGCGCAACTCGAACAAGCGGGCCGCGGCCCTCGATGAGACGTGGATGATCGCCTCGGGGCAAGCGGGTGCGGACGCTGAGTACGAGGCGGCGGTGTTCCGGGCGAAGGTGGAGGCGGCGATCCGGCTGGTCGAGCGGTCGTGCGAGTTCACGGACTTTTCCATTTACCGGATGCGCGTGCTGGACTGCAGGCCGGGCAAGGATGTCGCGGCATCGCTGGGCATCAGCGAGCCGACGGTGAGCAGGCGGCTGGCGAAAGTGCGGGACTCGCTGCGGGTGCGGCTTGAAGAAGTCATCGCGACGTACTCCTTCACTGACGATGAGCGGGCCGAGCCGGCCCGAAACGGGCTGGCGGTGAATCCCATCAAGCCCGATGACGCGCTCTTTGATGAGGCGATCTCGGACATCTACCGGCGGCAACTGGAACTGCGGGAGTGCGACCGCGCCAAGGCACAGGCCTGAGCGGCAACGGCCCGCGAGGCGAAAGGGACGAGGACCATGGGCAGCACCGTGATCGTGTTCTTGCTGATTATCGCGGGCGTCATCGCCATCCCGGCGGCGATCATGGCGATTGTTTACCTAGTGGTGCCCGCGTTCAAGGGCGTGTTCTGGCTCATCGCCCACATCTTCAAGTTTGTCATCGGCGAGATTGGCGACCTGCTGCGCATCATCGGGTCGGCGATCACAGCCATCGTGTTCATCCCGCTGACCGTGCTGAACGTGCTCATCGGCCGGTGGTCGGCTTCTGCGCACTATGGCCGCGCCATCCAGGCCGAGGGCCTGGCGATCGGCCGGTCGGCCTACCGCATGGTGATCGGCCACCCCGCGCGACTGCTGCTCCTCGGGCAACTGACCGAGGGCCTCGAGAAGCGCATCCCCGAGGTCGTGGCCGCGGCACCGGGCGCGGACAGGCCGGGCAAGCGGCAGGGACAGTTCGACGGTTACGCGATCGTCGGCTCTCTGGCCGGGGGCGGTTCGGGCGGGAAGTTGTACATCGCGGAGCCGAGCGCGGAGAAGATCGCCTCGTTTGCGCGCCAGGGGCAGATGCAGGTCGGTCGCGTCGTCATCAAGAGTTTCTCGCTGGCCGATGGGAGCACTCTTCCGCAGATCGTGCGTGAGAATCGAGCGCTCCCCGCGGCGAAGCGCATGGGCCTGATCCTGGAGCATGAACTTACAGAGGAACGGTTCTTCTATGTCACGCGGTACGTCCCCGGCGAGTCGCTTGGGATCGCAACGCAGCGGCTGCACTCCGCGGCGGGCGGGGGGGGCCTCGCCGCCGCGCAACTCCGCACGGCGTGCGGCTACGCGTCTGACCTGCTGCGGACGTTGACGAACTATCACGAGGGCGGTCTGTGGCACAAGGACGTCAAGCCCGACAACATCATCGTCGCGGCCAATCAGGCGCACCTCGTGGACTTCGGCCTGGTCACGCCCTTGCGCTCCAGTATGACGCTGACGACGCACGGCACCGAGTATTTCCGCGACCCGGAGATGGTGCGGATGGCGTTGCGCGGCGTAAAGGTCCACGAGGTGGACGGCGCGAAGTTTGATCTGTACGGTGCCGGTGCGGTGCTGTACTCCATGATCGAGAACAGTTTCCCGGCGCACGGCGGACTGTCGCAGATCACCCGGCCCTGCCCGGAGGCGATCCGCTGGATTGTCCGGCGTGCGATGACGGATTACGACAAGCGGTACGACTCCGCGGCGTTGATGCTCGACGACCTGAACACAGTGCTCGCGGCGGCGGACCTCTTTGAGGTCAAGCCCTTTGAGTTGCCCAGCATGAGGGGCAGCGATGCCGCGCACCATGGCGCGCCTGGGATGCACGGTTGGGAAGGCATGGCGGGCCCGGCGGGGATGGGGGCGGCAGCGGTGGCAGCGGCGGCTATGGGAGCGGGACCCGCCGTGGCGGGCGCAGGGGCAGCGCCCGGATTCGGTCGCAAGCCCGGTCCGATGGCCGCGATGCTCGGACAGGTGGGGGAATACGTTGATTCGGCATTCAACGCCGCGGGCTGCTCGGCGAACCCGGCGGTAGCAAAGGCGAGTGCGACCGCGGCGGAGGAGATGAGGAAAGCAGCGGGCGCGATGGCCGGCGGCAAGCCGCGGATTCGTGTGACGGATTGGTGGTCGGGCAAGTATGAGATTCTGGGGGACAAAGCAAGAGGGGGAGCGGCGGTCCCCGTGGTGCCGGCAGCGCCGTTCACGGCACCGAGGAATGCATCGAGCGCGGCGGAGCAGTTGGTGCGGGCCCGCGCGCGGGCCAAGGAGGCGCAGGGACGCGCGCACCGGCGCATGGCGACGATGCAGAGCAAGCCCAATGTGGGGCTGAACCTCGGTGTCGGCCTGGCGGTACTCGTGTTCCTCGCGGCGTGCGGCATGTTTGCCGCCGGGATCACCTTCTTCGGGCTTCAGCAGAACCAGATCGCACAGATTGAATCGGCCGAAGTGGCAGGCACCGAGACACTCGAGGGCTCGAACGTCCGGCTCGCGGTTTCGACCGCCTCTCTTGATGCCCCGATCCCGACAGCGTCCGCGGATCACGCCCTTGACGTTGCGATGGGTGTCGTGGGCGCGCAGATTGTTGTTCTCCGCGATGTGGTGAGTTTGCAGGTATCAAGCGGCCCTGCCGTCGATCTGGCTGTCGGGCGGCTCGCCGCGCTCGGGCTTGACGTGGTTGGTGACAGGACCGCTCCCGCTGATGCGGGTGACGATGAGACGATCGCGGAACTCCGCAACGCCGTCGGCGTTGCGCCGTTCCAGACGGCTGAGTCGGAGTCCGCTTTGAGGGCCTGGCTCCGGGAGCATCCGGAGGTCGCGGCGGTCGTGTGGGTTGGGCGGCACGCTGGGGGGGAGCCCATCGCGTGGCTGGTGGCCGCGGATGCAGCGGACACCGAGACCGTGGCGTCCTTCAAGACCGCGCTTACGGGACGTGAGTCGCGCCGCTCTGAACCGGAGCGGCCGCGCCGCAACAGACGCTGATGCGACGGGGATGCAGGGGGTGCCGCGTCTACGATCGGCCCCATGACGCTCCGCCGCACGCCCGAGGACTTTGTTGTTGAGGAGTTGCCGACGCCGGAGTTTCTGGCGGCGATGCGGGGGACGCCGGGGCCGGGCTTCCTTCACGCGGTGTACCGGCTGGAAAAGACGCAACTGACGACGCCACACGCGGCCCAGTTGGTCGGGGCAGCGCTCAAGGTCCGCCACAACGACATCCAGTACGCGGGCCTGAAGGACAAGCACGCGCAGACAGTGCAGATGGTCACAGTCGCGGTGCCGACGCTTGCGGACGGGGCGATGCTGGCTCGCAGGGCGCAGGGGCCCAAGTGGTCGGCCGAGTTGGCGGGCTGGTCGGCACGGCCGATCGACGCCTCGGCCCTCGCGGGCAACAGGTTCCGGATCGTGGTGCGGGACGTACGCATGGAGCAGGACGCGGCGATGCGCTCGCGGGCATCGCGGTTGGCAATGGGCGGTGCGGTCATGGGGGTGCAAGGCGAATCTCTGCTGCTCCTCAACTACTTCGGCGCGCAGAGGTTTGGTTCCGCGCGCCACGGCGCGGGTTGGATCGCTCGGTCGCTGATCGCCGGGCGGTTCGAGGAGGCCCTGAAACTCTCGATCGCCACACCCAGCCGCAAGGACACGGGTGTGACGCGGACGTTCACGCGGATGCTGGCAACGGGTTGGGGGAAGGCGGAGTGGGCGCGACTGGCTCGTGAGTTGCCGCGATGCCCGGAGAAGAAGGCGGTGGAGCGGCTGGCGTTCATGGCCTCGCGCCGGGAGGGGGCGCTGGACGAGCGCGGCTTCCGCGAGGCGTTCGTCACGCTCCCGTACTTCCTGCAGCAGTTGTACGTCGAGGCCTACCAGTCGCACCTGTGGAACGATGTCGCGCGCAGGCACATCGCGCGGGTGGTGCCACCGGGCGGGGGGGCGGCGATCCTGCGGGCGGATGACGAGTTCGGGGAGATGCTGTTTCCCGCCGCCGCGGCTGTTGAACAGGCGGGCGAAGGGCTTCGGGCGATGCACGTCCCGCTGGTTGCGCCCGATACGGTGCCCGCGGAGCCTTGGGCCTCGGACCTCCAGGCCGCGCTGGGCGCGGAGAAGATCACGCTCGCGGAACTGAAGATTCCCGGCCTGCGGAGGCCGTACTTTGGTGAGGCGATGCGCCCCCTGTTTGTCGAGGCGAGGGGGTTTGAGATCGGGCCGGCGCAGGCGGACGAACTCTCGAAGTCCAAGGGGTTGAAGGTGGAGGTGCGGTTCGACCTGCCGCGGGGGGCGTACGCGACGGTGGTGCTGCGGGCGCTGGGGCAGTAGGCGCGTTTACGCCGCCATCAGGCGTGTGCCGAGACGTGCGCCAATCCACACCGCGAGCAGGCCCAGACCCACGCTGAGCGCGATGTTTGCCACTGCCGCGGTGTGGTTGCCCTCCGAGCCGAGCAGCACGGTCTCTCGCCCGAACGCCGAGAAGGTGGTGAACCCGCCGAGGAAGCCGACGATCAGGCCCAGCCGCCAGTGCTCGCGGCTTGGCTCAGGGCCGGCCAGCGCGCCCGCAAGGACGCCCACGGCCAGGCAGCCCAGCACGTTGACGATGAGCGTTCCGGCCGGGAAGCCCTTGCCGAAACGCTGCTCGCAGGCAAGTTGCACGCCCCAGCGGCAGGCACCGCCAGCCCCGGCTCCGAAGAAGACCAGCAGGAGTTTGATGAGCATGCCATACGCCCTCACATGCGAACTCAAACCAGCCGGTCTTCCTTTGCGATCCCCAGCGCCGGCCGCACATCGAGTGCTACCAGAACCTCCCGCCCTGCCTTCTCCCCTTGCATCCGCTGCGCCGTCTCCGGGTCCACATAGTCGGAGTGGCAAGACAACTTGGCTTCCTCTTTGGCCGATTCCTGATGCCCAGTGCCCAACGCCTTCCTGGTCTTGCTCGCCAGTTTGTGAATCTCATCCGGCGAAAGAACGCCGCGCTTCGCGAGGATCTCCTGCTGCTCGGGAGTCAACGCGGCGGACTTCACGGCCTTGCCGAGCGCTGCCCCCACGCTCGCCCCGTGCGAGTCCGCATCCGAGTTCCGCTCGTAGCCCTCGGCCTTGCCGCTCATGAACTCCTGAATCTCCTTGCTGATGCGCACGCTGCAC
>CAYMWG010000129.1:0-7770 GCA_964393765.1 uncultured Phycisphaeraceae bacterium | reverse complement strand
GCCGCGGCGAGCAAGCACGCAGCGACACTCGGGGCGACCAAGTCGAGCAACGGGATGCTCAGGCAGGGCAGGACGCGGAATGGGGCGCACTCATCGTGCTCGGCGGTGAGGTCCACCACCGCCACGACTCCCGCGAGCATATGCGCCTCGCCTACGAAGCGTGTTGCGCGACCACCGATCAGGAGCGTCGGCGTGATTCGCGAGCAGGCTGGCCCGGCGTGCCGCGCATAGAGGCGGCGACTGAAGTGAAGGCCGAGAAGGTACGGCGCCAGCACCACGCGCGTGCCGAGCGGAAGCCGGCCGGCGCGCTTGCGGAACATCTCGGGGCTTCCGGTCCAGTAGATGCAGGCCACCAAGAGGAGCGAGCCGCCGATCCAGCCGGGGATGATGCCCCACGGCCCCAGTACAATGCCGAGCGCTACCAGCGGAATGCTCGCCAGCGCGTACCGACGCGCGATACGACGGCGCTGAACCAATCCGGCCGCTTGAAACCACGGCGTGTCCTCGCTCTCGGGAAATGCGATGAGGCAAATGATCGCGACGATGGCACCTCCGATGATGTCGATGAAGTGGTGCTGATAGACGGGAAGCACGGAGACGAGGACGAGCGTGAACCAGAGGTACAGCGTTGCCCGCAAGACGCCGC
The DNA here is from genome assembly GCA_964393765.1 of uncultured Phycisphaeraceae bacterium. Taxonomy (GTDB): domain Bacteria; phylum Planctomycetota; class Phycisphaerae; order Phycisphaerales; family UBA1924; genus JAHBXL01. The sequence goes on along the minus strand of CAYMWG010000129.1, from coordinate 7,124 downwards.
GAGTTGCGCAGTGATACACAGGCCACAGCAGGAGCAGCAACGCGACGTGGAGGGACGGGCACATGTTGTGCGGCCTGTCGCCGGCCTTGAGCAGATCGTACATCCCCCCGAGCCAGCCATCGAAACAAGGACGTTCCGCGGCGAGCGTCATTGGCACCGCGAGGAAGCAGAACGCGGCGATCAGCGTGGCAGCCAGCAGCCGGGCGACGAGCACATGGAGTTCCTGGCGCGTCCGGCTGAGGAACGGAGCGGTCACGAAAAAGAGATCGATGGACAAGTAGGGGACGATCAACCAAGGGACGAAGGGGACGGCCTTCTCCCACTCAAACTGGAGCACGCGCACGTCAGTCCGGAACGAACTCACCAGGTTGCAGGCGGAATAGACCGCGATCCAGATGGCGGACAGGCCGGCCGTCCAGGCGAGCGCTTCGAGGCGTGACGGACGCGGGTGTGCGGTATCGCGTGTCATGCGACCGACCGCTTGCGTGCAAGCGACACCGTGAAGATCGCCTGCTCATCCGTCTCCATCGCAACCTTGTCAAATCCCGCCAAGGCGACCAGCGAGTCCATTTCCTCCTGCGAACGGCAGCGCATGATCCAGGGCTTGCCATCGCGGTTTGTGAGTACGTTGGCAATGAACGCGAGTTGCGGGTGCCAGGGCTGATTTGTGTACAGGAGAAGCCCGTCGGGCTTTATGATCGAGTGCAGCGCCCGGAGCGAACGCAGGATCAGCGCGTTGTCGTCGAACAGTTCATACAGACCCGAAACGATGCCGATCGTGGGGCGAGGCTGCGCGGAGGCGATGGAGTTTGAGTCGAAGGCGTCCCCGACTTCATGACGAACGTGGGTCAGGCCGAGTTTTGCTGCGATCGCGCGGCCGTCTGCCAGACCTTTCTCGTCGCGGTCGCGGAGGACCGCCCAGATCGGCACATCCGGCAATCGACTCATTGTGTCCAAGACATAACGGCCCGGGCCGGCGGCAACATCCAGGATTTGCACATCCTGCCTGGCGGAATGCGTCTGGCGGATCGCGCGCTCCAGAAGCACCTCCATGTTCCGCTTGCGGTTGCGGATTCCCACCCAACCCGGCGTGTCGAGGTACAGGCGGTCGAGCAGCCGTCCGAGCGCTGTGATCCCTTCGGCCCTGTTGCGGTAAATGTGGTCAAGCGATCGCCCGCTGTCGAAGCCGCTCAACCAGCCCAGGCTGATGCCCTGGCTCAAACGACCCACGGTGGAAAGCGAGGTCCTGGCTATCGCGAATCCCAGCCGCGCAATGGGTCCGCTTGGCGGCGTTCGGGCCGGCGCGTGAGAAAGCGCATCCGACTCTCGTAACAACGGACGATCGAATGCCTCCGCCAGAAACCTGCTGATCCTATCGAACACCTGCTGACGGCCCGTCTCGTGCAGAGCGGCGTGGCGGAAGCCGCTCAGTGTCTCCATCCGCTTGACAGAGGATCCGAGACGGTCAAAGAAACGTCGCTGCGCGGGCACACTGACCACCCAATCGGAATCAGCGGAAAGCAGCAGCGTTGGGGTGCGGATCGCCGCAGCATCGGCGATGAGCCGCGTCGAAGTGTCGTGAACGCCGAGCAGGACGTTCACAGAAATGTTGCGAGAGATCAGGGAGTCGGAGTCGTAGGCAGCCGCCTGCTCGGCATCATGCGTGAGCATGGAGGAGCGCACATAACTCTTGATGAACGCCGACTTTGTCAGGCGTGCGAGCAGACGCAGTCCGGGAATGGCGAATGGGACGTACAACTTGATGCGGAACGCGGGCGTGACGAGCACGAGCGAGCGAATGGGCGGGGCGTAGTCATGCACCCACGCTGCCGCGACTACGGCGCCGACGCTGTGGCCGATGACCGCGACATCCCGGATCTCCACTTCATGCTGCTTGCAGATGTGGCGAACGAAGTGGTCCGCGTCCTTGACGATGGCCCCGAACGAGTTGGCGTAGCCGCGTTTGCCGGGTGAACGGCCATGGCCGCGCTGGTCCCACGCGAAGACCCGCAAACCCTCGCGCGTGAGCGTGCGGGCGAGTTCGCCGACTCTGCCGGAGTGCTCGTGCCCGCGGTGGAACAAGACCGCGGCCTTCGTGGCAACGGCCCCAACTGCTGGGGCTGGTTCCCACACGCGATAGAACAGTTCCGTTCCGTCGTGCATCGGGGCAGATCGCGTGATCACAGCGAAAACGGTCGGAGTGGAGTCAGTCGTGACCATGGGCATGTGGCTTGGCTTCCCGAAAATCCCCTCTCAACGCCCCGACAAGATAGTGTACACTAACAATACGACCGTCGCCAGCGGTTGGTTCAACTTCTTGAAAGCAGGGGGCTGTTCCAAGCGAGCGGAACCCTGCACCGGTTTCGGCCATATGGAAGGAATGCGGGCCGCGCCCATCTTGCGGCGGAATCGGCTAAACTACCCATGGCCCTCCCCCTTCGGGGCGGAGATGCCGCTCAGTTGGTGCGGGCACCCCCGGCACGTCGCCGGGGGCGGGAGCCGGTTTCGATCCGACCCGGGCCTTGGTTTTGCCCCGCCCATCGCAGTTTTCTGCCCCTCACTCTCGACCCAACCCATGCCGACACTGTCTCAACTCTCAGACCCGGCCGCGTTTTCGACATTGACACTGGCCGAGGGCCTGTTCCTGGTGTCGATCTGGAAGCCGCTGCTGATGATCGTCCCGATCGCCGGATGGTCGTGGATCATCGCCAAGGTGTACGACAAGCACGCCGGGCAGTTCTTCCTGCCGCGGCGGAAATGGAACCTGCTGCACATGGGGATGGGCATGGCCGCGTTGGCGGCGGGTGTGGGCCTTGGGCTGGTGATCGGCCCGAGCGAGGGCGCATTCTGGGCGGGGTTGGGCGCGGCGATCGTGATTCTTGTCACCGACATCGCGATCTATGCGGTGGTGGCGAACAAGGACGAGCGCGTCCCGGACAAGTTCAAGATCCGCCTGAACATGGCGACCATCATGGGCGAGCGGCCCAAGAAGGTGGACACCAAGGGCCAGGCGAAGGTCGCGCTGGCGATCAAGGGCATGGACGACAAGGGCAAGTACACGATCGCCGTTGCGCCGCCGCAGGTTGAGACGCCGGAGTACGAGGTGCGCACCGCGGCGGAGCAAGCGTGGATCGCCGCGGGCGTTGCGCGGGCCTCGCAGGTGGACATCGGGCCGATCGGCAAGGACTCGCAGTACGGGATGAGTTTCCTCGTCGACGGCGTGCGGCAGTCGGGCGAGGTGATGCCCGCGGCGAACGCGGCGCGGATCATGGACTTCTGGAAGAGCGCAGCGCGGCTGGATGTGGCCGACCGGCGGCGCAAGCAGAGCGGGACGGTGCAGGTCGAGCAGGGTGCGATGAAGCGCACCGCGCGGGTGATGAGCATCGGCGCGAAGGACGGGATGCGGCTGACTCTGCTCTTCGAGGCCGAGCAGTCGGTGCTGCGCAAGGCCGAGGACATGGGCCTGCTGGACGTGCAACTGGCGGAACTCAAGGCGATCGTCGCCGACGGCAAGGGTGTGGTGCTGCTCGCGGGGCCGCCCGATGGCGGGCGTACGACGACGCTGTACACCGTCACACGGATGCACGACGCGTACACGACGAACGTGCAGACGTGCGAGATCGACCCGCAGTCGGCGCTCGAGGGCGTGCGGAGCAACGCGTGGGACCCGCAGAAGCCCGGAACCGACGGCGCGGCGGGCGCGGAGTTCAGCACGACCGTGCGGTCGATCCTCCGGCGTGACCCGGACGTGGTCTCCGTCGGCGAGATGCCCGATGCCAACACCGCCAAGGAGATCTCCAAGGCAGATCATGAGCGGACGCGCGTCTATGTGTCGCTGCGGGCACCCGATGCCATCACCGCTGTTCAGATGTACGTCAAGGCGGTGGGCGACACGAAGGTCGCGGCGGATTCACTGCACGGTCTGATCGCTCAGCGGCTGGTTCGGAAGTTGTGCGTCAACTGCCGCGTGGCGTATCCGCCGACGCCGGACATGCTCAAGAAGATGGGCATTCCCGAGGGCAAAGTGCAACAGTTGTACCGCAAGGGCGGGCAGGTGCTCATCAAGAACCGGCCCGAGACGTGCCCCGTGTGCAACGGCGGCGGGTACTTCGGGCAGGAGGGGTTGTTCGAGGTTTACTCAATCGGCCCCGAGGAGCGGTCGCTCGTAGCGCAGGCGAACTTCCAGGGGTTGCGGGCAGCTCTGCGAAAGCGGCAGTTGCCATCGATCCAGCAGGTGGGCCTGCGGAAGGCGGTCGACGGATCGACGAGCGTCGAGGAGGTCATGCGTGTGACCACTGAGGGCAAGCCGGAGGGCGGGGGAAGTGGGGGGCAGGCGGCGGCACCGAGTCTGGCACAGACGGCAGTGAACGAGTAGAGGCACCACATGATTCATCTTGTCGTCATCGCGATCATCGGTATCATCGCCTACATATGGGCTTCGCGCGGGTTCTTCTCGGCTTTCCTGCACATGCTGTGCGTGATCGTCGCGGGCTCCATCGCGTTTGCCATCTGGGAGCCCATCGCGCTGCTCATCATGAGCACCGACGATTCGGGCACGGGCTGGCTCACGGAGATGGCGTGGCCGGTCGGGCTGATCGTGCCTTTTTGCCTGGTGCTGGCGATCATCCGCCTCTCGCTCGACAAACTCATCCCGTTCAATGTTGACCTCGATGGCGTGAGCAACATCGTGGGCGGGGGTGTGTGCGGGCTGGTGTCGGGCGTGCTGACGGCGGGCATCATCCTGATCGGGTCGTCGTACCTCCGCGTCGGCACGAACCTGATGGGCTACAACTCCATGGACTTTGAGAGCAACGGCTCGGTGGTGCGGCGCAGCGCGATCATTCCCCCGGCGGATCGCATCGCGGGGTGGGTGTTCTCGTCCCTGTCGCACACAACCTTCCGCCCGATGTCGGGCGACTCGTTGGCCCGCTGGCGGCCGGACCTTGCCGATGCCGGGCACATGCTGCGGGTGACCTTCCCGACCCCTGATGGCGGCGGGCGGCAGTCCATCAAGCCGGGTGCGCTCGAGGTGCTCAACCACTACACCTACGCGCCCAAGGATGCGAAGGAACTCAACCGGGACACTTTCGATCCGGACCGCACGCAGACCTACACGTACCTCGATGGCAGCGCGATGAGCGGGGGCCAGAGCACCGTCGAGGGGTACGTCGTGAAGTTCAAGGCGGGCGCGAAGGAGAAGAGCGGGCGCATCGTCGTGGGTAACAGCCAGGTGCGGCTGATCGCGGCGGCGAACGACGGCGGCCCATCAATGAGCATCACGCCGATGGCGGTGATCTCGCAGGCAGCGGGCGACAAGCCGGCGATGGGGCGGTGGCGGTTCGACAGCCAGAATGTGTTCATCGCGTCCGTCGGCGGGCAGGACGATGCGCCGATGGTGTTCGAGTTCCCCGTCCCAAAGACCCACCGGCCTATCGGGGTAGAGGTCAAAGGCATCCGGGTGGATGTGTCGGAGATGAAGTCGTTCGCGACCTTCGAGTCGATGAGCGCTCGCGACAACGCGATCCGCGGCCGGACGATCGCGCCCACAACCAATGTCGGGACGCTCGACGCGTCGCGGGCGGTCACTTACAAGACTGATCCGAACTCTCCGGAGGGCTTTATTCGCGCTGCGGACACGATCTTCCAAGGCGTGACGCTCCAGAAGGACGACATCGGCGGGCTGGAGATCATCACCGAGGGCCGGAACAACTACATCAACGGCGGCACGCACAAGTTCGCAAACGATGTGATCGGCCGGAACGTCGGTGTGGACCAGAAACTGCAGGTCCGGCGCTTCGCCGCGAGTGAGGACACGCAGATCGTGCAGGTTACCTTCGACAGCAGCAACGACCAGTTCGGCAGGCTGTCGAGCGCTGCGGCCGACATCGATTCAACCCAGGCGCCGCTTCTGCTGGACCAGAACGGCACACCGTACAGCCCGGTTGGGTACATGTTCCGCGACCTCTCGGAGACCTGGTTCCACTTCACGCCGCAGTCACCCATCGCGTCGGTAGATGAGTTGCCATCGCTGTCGAGATCGAGCCCCGAGCGGAAACTGGTGCTGCTGTACCGGGTGAGCAAGAACGTCAAGGTTGACAGGTTCGTGATCGGCAACCGGGTGATCGCGATCTTCAAGCCGCCGGTCGAGACGACGGCCCGGTAAATATTCCAGCGCAAGGAAGCCCGTCGCGGGCGCCGGGGCTTCAACTCCACTTGGCCCGCTCAACTCTTTTTGAGAACAGCACCAAACTCCGCCGCGACAGGTTCGGCAAGCCCCGAAACGCGGGCACGTTCGACCATGCGCAGCGCGACATCGTCGCGTCCCTCGGCCTGCATGAGAGCCGCGACGAGCAGCCACGCCGAAGCGCTGTTTACGCGATTCGCGTAGGCGACTGAGGATGTCACGCGCCTTCGCAACTCGGCGCTGCCGCCCAAGGCTTCGGGGCCCAGAGGCGTGCGAGCCAGGCGAGGCTGCCTCTCGTACGCCATCACCATCACCGCCACCGCCTCGTCAAACCGGCGGAGGTCGAGCAGACCTACGGCGAGGGATCGCATCGCCGCGGCGTCGTCCGGTGCGTCGTCGAGGTACTTGCGGTACGCCTCCACGGCCGCTCGCGACTCGCCATAGGCCAGCATGGCATCGGCTTGCTCGAGCGGTGTCGGCTCACGAGCGGGCTGCGCGGAAGCAGCCGCCTGGGCGGCCTGCGCGTTGTACATCGACGCGTACATCGCGGCCGGGTTGACGCCGGTGAGCACATACGGGTCCGTCACGCCATAGACGAGCGGCGCCGGATAGGCCGTGCGGTAGTACGAGCCGTACGAATAGGAACGCCAAGGGTACCACAATGAACTGTGAGAACTGTGGTGCCCGGGCGAGTACCCGGCATGGTCGCCGTGCGAGCGGTCGTAGTGCCAGGGCCGCCAGTACGGGGAGTAGGTATACCCCGAGCCGAGGTGGAACCGCAGGTTGAAGTGGTCGTCGGCCGCGCTGCCTTCGATCACCAACCCGGTGCGATCCGTGATGAGCGGCGGGCGGGCGACATAGCCGTTGCCGATGTGGATGGGCCTGCCATCGCGGTCGGGGCGTGCGGTTGGGAATGTGGGGCCTGGACGGGGGGTGAGAC
>CAYMWG010000128.1:0-7792 GCA_964393765.1 uncultured Phycisphaeraceae bacterium | reverse complement strand
GGCGGGAGACGGTCGGGGCGGGCGGGAGCAAGGTGCCCGTGCGGTTGAGGAGCGTGCCGCTGCGCGAGATGCCGGTGGGCGGCGCAACCTTGGATTTGACGCCCTGCACGGAGGGGATAGGCGGGGCGAGCGGGGCACGCACGCCACCTTGGCTCTCGGTCTGTCCGCTGGCGACTCCGCCCGCGCACGCGGCGAGCGTGAGGGACGCGAGCAGGATGCGCACGGTTGGGGTGCTCTGGTGCATAGGTAGTGCCCTCCTTTGCCGAAAATGGTACCGGCTCCCCGTCCATCGGTTCGATCGGATGCGACGAGGGGTTCCGTTCAGGTCCGAGCCTTTCCGGTTTGGAGCGTGTACGCTGTCGGCCATGCCATTCCGCTTCGCCTGCCGCAGTCTGTCCGCACTCGCGCTGATCATTGCTGGCGTGATTGTCTTTGCGGGTTGCGCAGGTCGCAGTCTCAACCGGCCGCTGGGAGGTCTTGCCGCCCGATCCGCGGATGGCAGCCGCACGCTCCGGCCCATAATCTCGACGGCCGTGTACATGCCCGATGATGTCGCCGCGGCCGAGATATACCTCACGGACCTGCCCGTCGCGAGGCTGAGCGAACCGTCGGACAATCTCGCGGGCCTGTCGGGCTCGCTTGTGCAGGTGCGGATGTTCCTTGTGCCCCGCGCGGGGAGCACGCCCATCCAGAACACCGCGTGCAACATCACCATGCGCCACATCGTGCTCAGTGCGGCGGGCGCTGAGGAGTTGCCGCTGATCGGGGTGTATGGGGGCGGGGGCTTTTTGCTGCCGGAGGGCAAACCCGGTGACAAGTCCATCTCGGGAAGTCTGTCGGAGGTGACGCTGCGGCTGCTGTCGGCTTCGGGGGGCTTCGCGGACCTGCTGGGTCCGGCGGCGGCATCGGGTCGGTTCAGCGCCAAGCAGGATGCGAAGTTGGCCCGCGTGCTGGCGGCGCGCGCGCAGCGGCTGATGGACTCTGTGGGGCGGTGACTCGTGACTATCAGGGAGAGCGCAAGCGAGTTGGTTGCGCGGCGTGCGTCGAACGCCTCGAGGGCAGGACACAACGCGCAAACCGTCGTGTTTCATCGAGCGCGTAGGGCGCAACCCGTCGCGTGCGCTCCGGCCTCTGTTACACCACCAGCATCGCATCGCCGTATGAATAGAACCTGTACCCGCGGCTGAGCGCCTCGGCGTAGATCGACCGCAACTGCGTTGCGCCCCCTGGAAGCATCGCCGCGACCATTGCCATGAGTGTGCTGCAGGGAAGGTGAAAGTTTGTCAGCAGCGCATCGACGTGCCGGAAGGTGTAGCCGGGCGTGATGAGCAGCCGTGTGGAGGTTGCCCGGCGCTGCAGCATGTCCGCCGGATTGTCAAAGGATTCGAGCGTTCGCGCGGCGGTGGTGCCGAGGGCGATGATTCGCCCCTTCCCGTCACCCGCGCGTGGTCTGCGCGACCCAACGACCGCGCCGATCTTTTCCGCTGACTCGGGCGGGACCATGCACCATTCCGTGTGCATGGGGTGATCCTCGACGAACTCAGTCTCGACAGGCTTGAATGTTCCCAGACCGACATGCAGGATGACATCGGCGAAGGTGGTGCCGCTCTCCGCGATGCGTGACAGGAGGTCCGGGGTGAAGTGCAAGCCGGCGGTCGGGGCTGCGACCGACCCGTGCTCGGGTCGCTCGGCGGCCTCGGGAGGCTCGGCGGCGAAAACGGTCTGGTACGCCGCGCGGTCAACATCGTCGTTGATCGTGAGTTCCAACCGCTTGCGTGCCGCGAGGATGTACGGTGGCAGCGGCGTCAGCCCCACGCGGGACAGGGAGAGCGAGAAGTCAGCGTCCGCGCTCTCGACGCGCACGATCCAGCCGATCTCCGCCGGCTCGCCCCCGGTCGCTCCGGATGCTTCGGCCTCCTGTACACGCGACTCCAGGATCAGCCGCACGCCGCTCTCGCCGCCATCAGCCGCGTTGAGGACAATCACTGCGCCGAGGGTATGGCGGCGCATCTTCAGCAGCACGCGCCAGCGCGGGCGGCCATCGCTCCCCTCCGTCAACGCATCGCCGAGGTAGAGTCCTTCGACCTTCCCGCCTGTGTCGGTGCGCACGCCGCGGAACCGCGCGGGAAGGACGCGCGTGCTGTTACGCACGATCAGGTCACCCGGCCCGAGCAGGGAGGGCAGGTCGCGGATGTGCCGGTGCTCGATGGTTGAGGCAGCGCGATTGACCACGAGCAGCCGCGCGCTGTCCCGCGGCGAGGCGGGCGAGGTCGCGATCGCGGACTCCGGCAAGTCGTAGTCGAGGTCGGCGGTGCGGAGTCGAAAGTCGGAAGTTGGAAGTCGGATGTCGGATGTCAAGGCAAGTTTCCACTCACCACTCACAAGTCGCCACACAAAACGTTGCCCCCCGGCCACGCGATGCATCGGCGCAACGCGCGGGCCGGATGCCTCGCTCGTGCGGGCAACAGGGTGAGCGATGTTATGGGCACCATTCCCCGGGCACGCGTTTCGACGCTCAACTCGCGTGAGCGTTACGCCAGCGAACCACCATGCTCTCGGAACCGGCCCGAGAATGGTCGAGGGGGTTGCATATTCGGCTTCGCTCCGCGACCAGAACGTCCGGCGCGACCCCGGCGGCGGCGGGCCGGTCCCGGACTTCGTGCCGGCCGTCCCGCCCATCCAAGGGGTGTGGCTGGCCCGTGCCAACCGCGATGAGTTGGTTCTGACCGGTCGCAACGGCATTCCTCCGCCCAACCTCGCGGCACGATTCCCTCGTTCCGCGATCCCCTCCCCGTTGACCGCATCCTCGGGTCAAGGTCCAAGTTCCGGCGAGCCCTTGGGCAGGGCCGGACCCTCCGCCACCTGCCAGGGGGTCCGCCTCTTGACGGCGTACCGGGTGGTCGCCTCCATTCCCCGGGCACTGACCCTGGACGTCCTGGCATAGAGCGATCCGACGGGCAGCCTGGTCTCCAAAGGAGGGGGTGCCAACTTGTGGCGGTCTCCATCAGGCCCGGGCTACTTTCCCCGAAATGCTGTACACTCTGGCCGTGTGGCGGCCCCGCGCGTTCGAGCGCCGGGCTTGCCTTCCGGGCTGAGCGCTTGGGCTTGCGTCCAAGCCTCTACGCGAGCAACGCCGAACGCGGCGGGAGGTGTGTTCAAAATGGCGGTCATCAAAGTCTCCGACATCCGCAACATCTGTCTCGTGGGTCACGGCGGCACGGGCAAAACCACTCTCGCCGAGCGTTTGCTCGTCGCTACCGGCACGATCAAGCGGATGGGAACAGTCGAAGAGGGGAACACCGTCAGCGACTGGACGGACGAGGAGAAGACCCACAAGCACTCGCTCCAGCCGAGCATCGTGTACTTCACCTACGAGGGGCACGAGGTCAACGTGATCGACACACCGGGGCGGATGGACTTCATCGGCCAGGCAATCGCCTGCCTCCCTGCGGTCGAGACCATCGCGGTCGTTGTTGACGCCCTTCGCGGCATCGAGACGGCGACGCGCCGGATGATGCGCGTGGCCGCGGAGCGACGGCTGCCGCGGATGATCGTCGTCAACAAGATTGATCAGCCCGACATTGATCTCGAGCAACTTGTCGAAGACCTGCGCGCCGAGTTCGGTGCCGAGTGCCTGCCCATCAACCTGCCGACGCCGGGGATGAAGGGCGTCATCAACGTCTTTGAGCACGACGGGAATGATGCGAGCGGGGACGAGACGGCATTCTCCTCCGTTCACGAGGCGCACAAACGGATCGTCGAGCAGGTCATCGAGGTCGATGAAGACCTGACGATGCAGTATCTTGAGAAGGGCGAGGGCTTTGACCCCGCGCGCCTGCATGTGGCGTTCGAGAAGTGCCTGGATGAGAGTCACCTGGTGCCGATCTGCTTCTGCTCCGCAAAGACCGGGGCGGGGATCGACGACCTGTTGCACATCTTCGCGAGCCTCTGCCCCAGCCCCGATGAGGTCCACCCCGCCGAGTTCTTGCGGCGCGATGCCGATGGCAAGGAGCACGAGTACCGGCCCGATCCGATCGTCAACGGCCCGGTCGTAGCGCATGTGTTCAAGGTGACGACCGACCCGTTCGTGGGCAAGGTCGGGTTCTTCCGCGTTCACGAAGGGATCGTGAAGGCCCGGGCCGACCTTCTGGTCGATGACAACAAGAAGCCGGTCCGCCTGGCGCACCTGCACCGCTTCCAGGGCAAAGAGCATGTCGAACTCAACGAGGTGGGGCCGGGGATGATCGCCGCGGTCGCGAAGGTCGATGAACTGCGCTTTAACGCGGTGCTGCACGACTCGCACGAGTTCGACAACGTTCGGGTCAAGCCGTTGCCGCTGGCGCGCCCGATGTTCGGCCTGGCGATCGAACTCAAGAACCACGCCGATGAGACCAAGTTTTCCGCCGCGATGCAGAAACTCGTGGCCGAGGATCCGAGCCTGATCGTCGAGCGGATCCCGGCCACCAAGCAGACGGTGATGCGCGGCATGGGCGAGTTGCACCTGCGGATCGTGCTCGAGAAACTCCGGCACCACTCCGGGGTGGAGGTGCTCACCAGCACGCCCAAGATCGCGTACAAGGAGACGGTCACCGTCAAGGCCAACGGGCACCACCGGCACAAGAAGCAGACGGGCGGCGCGGGGCAGTTCGGCGAGGTCTACCTCACGGTCGAGCCGCTGCCAATCGATCACCCTGATGGCTTTGAGTTCCACAACGACACCGTCGGTGGCTCCATCCCCCGGCAGTTCGTGCCCGCCGTCGAGAAGGGCGTGCGACAGGCGCTCATGGACGGCGCGGTGGCCGGTTACCCCATGCACGGCATCTGCGTGCGCGTCTATGACGGCAAGTATCACGCGGTGGACTCGAAGGAGATCGCCTTCGCAACCGCGGGCAAGCGTGCGTTCATCGACGGCGTCCGCAACGCCAGGCCGGTGCTCATGGAGCCGATTGTCACGGTCGAGGTTCTCGCGCCCCAGAAGCACATGGGCGACCTGACCAGCGACATCATGGGCAAGCGCGGGCGCATCCAGAACACGGACATGCTCGGCGACGGGATGTGCCTGATCCGTGCCCACGCCCCGATGGGCGAGTTCCAGGCGTACTCCAACCAACTCAAGTCGATGACCGCGGGCCAAGGCTCGTTCACGCTGGAGTACAGCCACGATGAGCCCGCGCCCGCGCATGTGCAGGCCGAGGTTGTTGCGCAGTACAAGCCGCACCCAGAGGATGACTGAACCGGAGGTCCGTGCATGGGCGCATGGGGCGCGAACATTTTTCAGAACGATGACGCGATGGACTTCGCGTTCGAACTCTCTGAGGCTGACGGCTGGAAGATCGTGCGCAAAACTCTGCGCGACTGCCTTGCCGAGGGCTACACCGACGCCGGGCAATCCGCCATGACCCTCGCCGCGGCGGAGGCTGTCGCCGCCGCCAAAGGGCACGCCGCCAAGGATCTGCCGCCCGCGATCGTGTCGTGGGTGGCCCAGCACCGCGAGGAGTTGCCCGCCGGGCTGGAGGACCGCGCCCGAGAGGCCGTCGAGAAGATCCTCGACGATGAGGAGTCGGAGTTGCGCCAACTCTGGGCGGAGGAGGACAACGGGGCGTGGACCGCCGCCATCGACGACCTCATCAACCGGCTCGCCGCTTAGGCTACACTGGCCGACCATGCCACTCGTCGTCACCGGCACCATCGGGATCGATACGGTCTACACGCCCTCGGGCCACGCGCAGAGCGTGCTGGGCGGGAGTTGCACATACTTTGCCGCCGCGGCGTCGTTCCACGCGCCGGTGCGGATTGTGGCTGCCGCCGGCGACGACCTGCCCGCGGAGCACCTGGAGACAATCCGTCACTTCCCGGGGATCGATGCGTCCGGACTTGAGATCCGCAAGGGGTCCAAGACGTTCCGGTGGGGGGGCAAATACCACGACAACATGGACCGGCGCGACACGCTGTACACGGAACTGGGGGTGCTGGCCGAGGCACCGCCGAAGATCCCTGACAAGTTTCGCGACTCGGAGTTTGTTTTCCTCGCGAACACGCACCCCGGGGTGCAACTGGGGATGCTTGAAGCGTTCCCGCAGCGCAGGTTGGCGGTTGCCGACACGATGGACCTGTGGATCAACACCGCCCGGCCCGAACTCGACAAACTGCTGAGCAAGGTCGACGGGCTGGTGCTCAACTACGATGAAGCCGAACTGCTGACGGGAAAGCGGAACTCCGTGGCCGCGGCCAGGCACATCCTGGAGATGGGACCGACGTTCGTGGTGGTCAAGAAGGGTGAGCACGGCTCGCTGCTGATCCATCGCGAGGGCCTCGGCGCGCTCCCCGCGTATCCGGCGGAGCAGGTTGTGGACCCAACGGGCGCGGGCGATTCGTTCGCGGGGGGGATGATGGGGTTCCTCGCGGCGGCCGGGGCGAAGCACCCGGGCAACGGCTCGCGCCGCGGGGCATCGCTGGAGTCGCTCATGCGGGCGCTGGCGCACGGGACGGTGATGGCGAGTTTCAACATCGAGAGTTTCAGTCTGGACCGCCTGCGGACGCTGACGCGCGAGGAACTTGATGCGCGGTACGCGAGTTTCGCGGGGATGATGCGGGTGCATTAGGCGGGCCACCGGAGACTATGTTCACCTACCATCGCTCCCTATGCCCATCCTGATTTTTCAGCACACCCCCACCGAGCACGCCGGACGCCTCGCCATGACGCTGCGCGACCACGCGCGGACGCTGGATGTCCGCCGGCTCGGCCTTCCCGAGACCCGCACCAACCCGCACGTCCCGACTGACTTTGATGAGGTCGAGGGCATCATCAGCCTCGGCGGGCAGATGAACGTGGGCGACGACGTGCCGTGGATGCAGCGGGAGATTGAGTTTCTTGCGGCGGCGCACAAGCGGAACCTCCCGGTGATCGGAATCTGCCTCGGGGCACAACTCATCGCCAAGGCGCTGGGCGGCAGTGTCGCCCCGATGATCGGCGGGGGGGGCGGGCCGGAGTGGGGCATGGCCGCCGTGCGGCAGTACCCAGTGGGCAACACGGATGTGATCCTCGGCGGCATCCCGTGGGAGGCGCCGCAGTTCCACGCGCACGGGCAGGAGGTCAGCGTGCTGCCACCGGGCGCGATCGCGCTCCAGGCCTCCGATCACTGCAAGGTGCAGTCGTTCCGTGCCGGGCTGCGAACGTACGGCTTTCAGTACCACTTCGAGTGCGACCTGGCGATGATCCAGGACTTCCTGACCTCGGGCGATCCGCAGATGCGCGAAAGCGGGCTGGATGTGCAGCAGGGGATAGCCGATGCCCGCCGGTCGTATGAGATGTACGCGCGCACGAGCGACCGGCTGTGCATCAACCTTGCGAACTACCTGCTCCCGGTGACGCGGGCGATCAGTGCGTGAGGCCCGCGAAGTTTGAGATTCCCGTCCCTCGCGACTTCATCCTGGCACGCGACGCCTGCTCGTACGGCTACTTCCTGCTCGCGCCCAACCATTGGGAGCCCTCGACCGCCTCGTTCCTCACCACACTCGACCTCGGCGAGCGCGCGGTGACGCTGCGGGTGACGCAGGGCGATGGAGGCGCGCCGACCGGCGTGCGATCGCTTGGCCGCCCCCGCGGCCTGCCGCTGACCGTTCGCGCCGATGCATCGCTCACGAAGACCGAGAAGGCCGAAACATCGCGCCAACTGTCCCGGATGTTGCGACTGGATGAGGACCATTCGAACGTCGCGTCGTTCCACACGGTCGATCCGCGCTGGCGGAAAGTCGGGCGTGCCCGCCTGATGCGGTCCGCGAGTGTCTTCGA
>CAYMWG010000127.1:0-7797 GCA_964393765.1 uncultured Phycisphaeraceae bacterium | reverse complement strand
CGGCGGGGATGCATCGGGCGCATCGGGCGCATCGGGCGGCATGGACGCGGGCGCGGTCGCGGGCATGGTCCCGACTCGCGGCGTGCTGCTGGCGATCCAGGACCCGCGCGGCGCGATCCTGCTTGGATGGGGCGCGCTGCAGAGCGGTGAGCAATGGGTGTTCACCAACGCGCCCGCGGCCGATGGCGACAAGCCGCGGGCAGCGGCGTGGGATGGCATTGGGCCGATGGGCTTCATGTATTCTCCGATGGCGACTGGACCCGCTGTTCAAGACGGACCGACGGAGACCGGTGCCGCGCCCGGTGATGCGGGAAGCGGCGGCACCGATGGCGGCGGGACGCCATCAGCCGATCCGAGCGGGCCAACCCGCAAGAACACGCCCTCGGGCCCCGTGACGGTACCGGGCGGATCGTGACGCGACGGATTGTTCGATCGATGAAGAAGGTTCGGCGCCCGATGCGCTGCGGAGTGAACGCATGAGCAGTGGGTCGGAGGCACCTCTTTCCATTCAGCGCGTGGCTTTCGTCACCGGGGCCAGCCGCGGCATCGGCAAGGCGATCGCGCTGCGCCTGGCGCGCGATGGTCGGCATGTGGTGCTGGTGAGCCGGACCTCAGGCCCGCTATCGGACCTGGCCGATCAGATTCAATCGCAGGGTGGTTCGGCATCGTTCAAGGCCGTCGATGTCGGGGACTCTGGCGCGCTGGCCGAGTCGATCGAGCAGGTCGTGATCGAGCGCGGCCGCCTGGACATCCTGGTCAACAACGCGGGGATCACGCGGGACAATCTTGTTCTGCGGATGACCGATGCCGAGTGGGACGAGGTGCTGAATGTGGACCTGAAGTCCGCGTTCGTGGCCATCCGAGCGGCCGCTCGGCCCATGATGAAGAACCGCTTCGGCCGGATCGTGAACATCGCCAGCACTTCCGGTGTAGTCGGGAATGCGGGGCAGGCCAACTACGCCGCGGCGAAAGCGGGACTGATCGGACTGAGCAAGACGATCGCCCGGGAACTGGGCGGCAAGGGCATCACCTGCAACGTGGTCGCGCCCGGGTTTATCGAAACGGACATGACCCAGAATCTTCCCGCGGAGATCAAGACGAAGATTCAGGACATGGTGGCGGTCCGCCGGCTCGGAACGCCCGACGATATCGCCGGCGCGGTTGCGTACGCCTCCGGGGACGAGGCGGGGTACCTGACGGGCCAGACGATCGTCGTGGACGGCGGGATGACGATGTGCTGAGGTAGAGGTTGCACCGAAGGCTCCGACTCGCCCCAGTTGAAGACCAACCAAAGAAACCTCCGCCGCGGAGCGGAGTCGTTCCCATGAGGGCATAATTGGGGAAGATGCCGCGCACGGCCTCCAAATCCGACCGCGATCAGGACCACAGCGCTCTGCTTCGGAGCGCGGGCATGCGTGTCACACCGGTGCGGCTGGGGGTGCTGCGGGCGCTCTGCCAGACGCACACCGCGCTGAGCGCGGATCAGATCGTCGATGAACTCTCTCGGAACCAACCCGGAAAGGGCCGGAAGCGCAAGCCCGACCGTGTGACCGTCTACCGGACGCTCAGCGCGTTGGTGGATTCGGGGATCGCCCACCGCCTGGACCCTGGAGACCGCGTCTTCCGGTTCGGTTTGAGCGGGGACCATGCGGCCCACGCGCCCGCCAACTGCGGGTGCGGGGCGTCCGAGAACTGCGGGCATCCGGCTACTCCCCCGACCCGACCCTCAACCGAGGACCAATCGCATGGCCACCCGCATTTCCTGTGCGAGTCTTGCGGCAAGGTTGAGTGCCTCGAGGGCACCGAGGTCGTTTTGAAGCCCCGCGAGGGGAGCGAGGGACGCGGGCAGCCGGCGATGACCGTCCGGCGTCATCAGGTCCTCCTGAAGGGAACGTGCGGGGAATGCGAAGTCCCGGAGCCGGCCAAGCCGTAACGCCCGGAGCAAATGCGCGCGTATCAGTGTCAACCGGGAAGCGGCCCGACGCAGCGACGGTACACAAGGAACACGACCATGACACGCGGCATGACGAACAGGATGGGAAGGATGACCGCCGCGGGCGCGGCGACGCTGACGGTGTGCTTCGCTGGAGGAGCGGCCGCCGGGCCGGTGAACAAGGCGTGGATCGGCGCGGACGCGAAGTGGTACGTCCACGTCGATGCCGAGGCGGCTGTCGGCTCGGCCCTTGGCCAGTTTGTTGTCGCCAATCGCGGTCGCTTGGGGCTTGAAGGCATGGACGGCTTGCGGGCACTGGGGATCGACCCCTTCAAGGACGTCAAGGGCGTGACGATCTACGACACCGATGAGAACCCCGAGCACGCGGTGGTGGTCGCGAGCACGACCGCGGCGGTCGAGCAGTTGATGGACATGCTGAGGAGCGACCCGGCGACTCGCACGATGGAGATCGAGGGGCACACGCTAGTTGCCTTCGATGATAATGGCAAAGCGCAGTACTGGCATGTGCGCCCGGGCGCGACGCCAGATACGCGCCTGGTGGTCATGTCCGATGAGTGGAAGGTCGTGACCGATGCGCTGAAGGTGGTTGACGGCGGATCGTCAAGCCTGGCGCGCATCGGCCCGGGCTCGCCGCTGGCCGGAGAAGCGGGATCCGGGTCGATCGTGTTTGTCCGCGCTTCGGAGTTGCCCGCCCCCGTCAAGAACAACCCCGACCCGAATGCCAGCGCGCTGCTGAGCCAGGTGGGGGGCGTGCAACTCGATGTTGGTGAGCGCGATGGCGAGATCTATGGCGATGCGCTCCTGTTCACGAGTTCTGGCGAGAACGCGGCAAATATGTCGCAGGTGGCTCAGGGCCTTCTCGCGCTGGGACGGATGATCACCAAAGACAATGCGGACCTCGCGCCCGTCAGCGCCGTGCTCGGCGCGACGAAGGTCGAACCCTCGGACCGTCAACTCAAGGTCAGTTTCCGGTTCCCAAGCAAGAAGGTTGTCGACGCCGTCGAGTCGATGCTCGCGGCCAAGGAAAAGGCCGATGCCCGCGACAAGGACAACGAGGAGGCCAAGCCCTGAGCAGGCTGGGAATCCCACGCACGACGCGGGAAGTGGCTGGCGCGGCCGACGCCGCCACTGCGCGGACGCCGCTCGCCCCGAATATGCCAGGCGCGGGGGAGTCTCGGCGGCCGGGGGCGCTGCGCATCCCGACGGATGAGGAACTCGCCGCGAGATCGCAGGAGGGCGAGCGTGAGGCCTTCTCGTTGCTGGTGACGCGCTACACGAACCGCCTGTACAACTTTCTTCGGCGGCGTGCGCTGAGCGATTCAGATGCGGAAGACCTGACGCAGGACACGTTCCTCCGGGCGTGGACGAAGATCGGGACATACAAGCGGGGCATGCGGTTCTCGACATGGCTGTACACCATCGGGACGCACCTGGGCGCGACGCGGGCCCGTGGGAAGCGTCTTCCGATGGCGGGATCGATGGCGCTCGAGCCGGTTGCGTCCAGCGATGGTCGCGCAGGGCGGGCGGACGGGCCCGACGAACTGGCCGTGCGATTGTGGCGGGCGGCGGAGGAGATCCTGCCTAGCGAGCAAAGGTCCGCGGTCTGGCTGCGGTACGCCGAGGACCTCGGAGTCGCGGAGATCGCGCGAGTGCTGGGCAAGAGCCGCGTGAACGTCCGCGTCATGCTGTTCCGTGCAAGGCGGACGCTCATTTCGGAACTGGCGCGGGTTGAGGGCAATCGGAAGGACGGTACGGGATGAGCAGACAGGCGAACAATGTGAGCGGCCATGCACGCGTGGAACAACTGCTGCGGACGGCCGATGCGGCCCCCTGGGCCGACGCGCCGGCGGGCCTGCGAGAGCGGGTCGTCCGCTCGCTCGACGGCGTTCAACATCCGGTTCGGGGTGAGTCGTGGAGCGGGCGGCAAGCGGCCGCGCTGGCGGCGTGCGTGGCGATCGCCCTGGGCGGGGGCGGGCTGGGTCTGCTCATCGGCGCGGCGGCGTGGCGGAATGTGCCGCTGCGTGGCACCGGGTTCACGTTAGCGCCGGTCGCCCCGGATGCCCCCGCGCCCGCCGATGCGCCGACCGTCCTTCTCGCGCGAGCGTTCGACGACCTCCGGCCCGCGGGCTCATCAAGCCTGATGAGCGCGATGTCGGCGCCCATGCGCAGCGAAGCGGCGGGGCTTGCTTCCGAGACGCGCCTCGCGGCGCGGACGGTGCTGTCGCGCCTGCCGTTTGTGTCGATGGAGTGAAGGGGTTGCGCCCACGCGAGGCTCCTCGTGCCGACGGCCAAGAGCGACATCTATCACCGCCAGAGGCGCGGAGGACTCGGAGAAGACCATGCTGTTCTCATGCGCCCAACCACCGACTTGAATACCTATCCAAGTGCTCGCAGAGCCGCCCTGTTCACTCAGGTCGTTTGACCGAACTTTCTCTGCGTTCGCTGCGCCTCATGGGGTAACTCTCCCGTCCGCGCTCACTCCGGCGCTGGGCGGTTGAGCCGCTCGATCGCCCCCGACTTGGTCTCGACGATCACCTCATCGGCTTCATCCAGGAACAGCCCGTGGTCGAGCACGCCGGGGATATCGTTGATCTCGGCGGCGAGTTCCTCGATCTCACGATCCGCGGCGAGCGTCACATCAATAATGAGCGAGCCGTTGTCCGTAAGGAACAGGTGACCGTCAAACGTGCGACGGACAACGCCGTTCATCCCGAGTCGGCGGAGGCTGGCGCGGGTGCTGGCAAGCCCGAAGGCGAGGACCGCGACGGGGAGCGAGGCCCGCTCGCCCAATCGGTGGACCATCTTGGCCTCCTGCACCATGTACACGCGGCGCTTCGCGGCATAGGCGACGATCCGCTCTCGCATCATGGCTCCGCCCGCGCCCTTGATCATGCGGAGCATCGGGTCCACCTCATCGGCGCCGTCGAAGAGGTAATCGACCTCCTCCTCCATCGCAAAGTCGACGAGCGGGAGGCACTGGGCGCGGGCGAGCGTCTCGGTGACGTGGCTCGTGGGCACGCAGCGAATGTCGAGTTTTTCTTCCTTGACGCGCTCGGCCAGCGCAACGATCGCGCGGGAGGCGGTGCGTCCGGTGCCCAGGCCGACAATCATGCCGGACGTGATCTCCGCGATCGCGGCCTCGGCGAGCGGGTCTGCTGTCCTGGGTTGGCTACTCAAAGCGGATCCCCTGTGCAAGCTCGAACTTGCCGCTGAAGTTGATGGTGGTGGTCTGGCGGCGCATGTACGCCTTCCACGAGTCCGAGCCGGACTCGCGCCCGCCGCCGGTGTCCTTCTCGCCGCCGAACGCCCCGCCGATCTCCGCGCCGCTGGTGCCGGCGTTGACGTTGGCGATGCCGCAGTCGCTGCCCGAGCCCGTCGGCGAGAGGAATCGCTCGCTGGCGCGGACCGACTCCGTGAAGATCGCCGATGACAGGCCCTGATCGACGCCGTTGTGCAGGGCGACGGCCTCATCGAGTTCCTTGAACGTGAACACATACAGAATCGGCGCGAAGGTCTCTTCCCGCGAGATCGGCAGGTTGTTGTTCTTCGGGGCGCGGATGAGCGTGGGCTGCACGAAGTGGCCGCGGACGCCCTCGCACGCGCGTCCGCCGCCGAAGAGCACCTCGCCCCCCTGCTCCTTCGCGGCCTTGACAGCCGCGAGGAACTGCTCGACCGCCGTCGCGTTGGCAAGCGGGCCGATGAGCGTGCCTTCCCTGAGCGGGTCGCCGATGCGGGTGGCGACCTGCTTGTACGCCGCGACGAGCCGGTCGATGAAGCGGTCGGCGATCGACTCATGGATGAGGAGGCGACGGGTCGTAGTGCAGCGCTGGCCCGCGGTGCCGACAGCGCCAAAGACGGTCGAGCGGAGCGCGAGTTCCTGGTCTGCATCCGAGTGGACGATCACGGCGTTGTTGCCGCCGAGTTCCAGCAGCGAGCGTCCGAGGCGGGCCGCCACCGCCTGCCCAACCGCTCGCCCCATGCGGCACGAGCCGGTTGCCGAGATCAGCGGGATCCGGCGGTCGGCGACAAGCGGCTTGCCGACTTGTTCGTCCGTGCCGATCACGAGGCGGAAGATGCCGGTGTGCCCGAGTTTCGCGGCCACGCGGTCGGCAATCGCGTTGGTGGCGAGGGCGACCAGCGGGGTGAACAGGCTCGGTTTCCAGATGATCGTGTCGCCGCAGACCGCGCCGAGCATCGCGTTCCAACCCCATACGGCGTTGGGGAAGTTGAAGGCGGTGATGACGCCGACCGGCCCGAGCGGCAGCCACTGCTCGAACATCCGGTGGCCGGCCCGCTCGCTCGGGAAGACCTGGCCGGGGAGTTGGCGTGACAGGCCCACGGCGTAGTCGGCGATGTCGATCGTCTCCTGGACCTCGCCGAGTCCCTCCGTGCGGATCTTGCCCATCTCGAGGCTGACGAGTTCGCCCAGGGGTTCCTTGAAGCGCCGGAACTCCTCGCCGATGGCGCGGACGGCCTGGCCGCGGGCAGGTGCGGGAACCTCTCTCCACTTGCGGAACGCGTCAACGGATTCGGCGATCACGCGATCGAGGGCCGCGCTGTCGTCGAGCCGCACTCCGCCAAGAATCTCGCCGGTCGCGGGGTTCTCGGAGGACACGATGCCATCGTGAACGCCCGGGCCTTTCGCGGAGGGTCCTGTGAGCCGCGCGGGCGCGATGAAGCGCGGATCGTCCGTAAGACCCAGAGCGCGGAACAGGTCGGTCGGCATGGGGCGATGGTATGGCGGAAAGCGGCACCCGGGATCACCGACCCCACGGAGTGTTCGCCCGATCCTCCTATCGTCTCACATGCCCCCCATCGTCCTTGCTACGGCCAACCCGCACAAGATCGATGAGCTTCGCGCGATCTTCGCGGCGGCCAATATCTCCGTCATCGGTCTCAATGACCTCCCACCGGAGTGCGTCCCCGCCGGCGGGCTGCGCGAGCCCGATGAAACCGGCAGCACCTTTGCGGCCAATGCAACCATCAAGGCGCTGTCGTACGCCGCGCAGACGGGGCGCTTGTGCCTGGCGGATGACTCTGGGATTGAGGTGGATGCGCTCCAACTACCCGATGGCCCGCCGCGCCCGGGCGTGATCTCGTCTCATTACTGCACGGATGGGCGCGAGGCGGGCATGAGCCGATCGGAGCGCGATGCTGCGAACAACGCGCGCGTGCTGCGGGAGTTGGAGGGAGTTCCGGCGGAACGCCGCGCAGCGCGGTTCGTGTGCGTGATGGTGGTGGCGGCACCGGTATCAACCAAGGTTGCGTCTGGTGGGGCAGGCGTCCCGCCTGCCGCCAGGCATGAAGTAATCGCCCAATCGCGCGGCACGTTCGAGGGCCGGATCGGCATTCCGCCGCGAGTGCCCGCGGGCAAGAACGGTTTTGGTTACGACCCGTTGTTCCTGGTTGCGCCGGAGTATGCGAAGACTGGAGCGGAACTGGCGACTGACGAGAAGAACCGGCTGAGCCACCGGGCGAGGGCGGCGGAGGCAATGGTGAAGCACCTGCGCCAGATGAACTGGGCTTGACAGCGATACGGCTGCGGGTAACCTGCCGTTGCTCAAGGTGCCCTCTCCGACCGGCCTCACGCCGGCCGGATTGGGCTGAAAAGGGAAGTGCGGTGAGGCGGGTTGTGCAAACAACCCCCGATTCCGCCGCGGACGCGCCGCCGTAACGGGGTTGCGCGGGCTCGAAGATGCCACTGACAGTCCCGAAGGGACCGTTGGGAAGGCCGAGCCTGCACGGTTTGCACCGCTCTTCAGAGCGGTGCCACCAGAGCCCCGAAGCCGGAAGACCTGCCCTGGGCCGTGTTTCGTGCCCGCCCTCGCGATTGGGGCGCCGGC